>JBBTBY010000074.1 GCA_038043445.1 Spirochaetota bacterium | reverse complement strand
GAATGCGGCATAACTACGTGTTTGTACCGCGCTTGATTTTATCATAGAAGGGGTGAGTTCACCATCACTTTGACAATTTTCCGCATCTCCTGTTATATACAGTCATGAAAAACATACTACTTCTCGTCCTTCCATTCTCACTCTGCGCGCAGACGTTCAACATCACGAACATAACCGTCCCCGCATACGAGCGCTATCTTCTCCGCGATCTGAACGGCGGACAGACTATGGCGCTCGAGATCAACTCGGTGAACGATAAACGCTTCGGACCGTCATGGTCGGTGAACGCGGTGACGACATTCCCGGAGATGAAAAACGAGGCGTCCATGATCATACGCCATGCCGATCTGCAGGTCGTAAGCGCCGCCGAAACGCGTACGTTCAAGGACGGCACGGTACGCGAAACGTTCGAACTCAAGTCACTCACCGCGACGAACGACGATAAGGGTTTTCTTGTGAGCAATCCACAGTCCATCGGGTATATCATGCGCACATTCCCGTTCACATCCGGTGAGCGGCAGATAACGCTCCGTTTCCTCGGGAGCCGCGGCGGCGGGATGAGCTTCTATGTCAAGAACAACGGATTGAAACGTATCGATCTTAAAACACTCGGGCGTATCGATGCGTATGAGCTTGAGCTCGGTGTCGATGCCTCGCTCCTATCCGCGTTCATCCCGAAGACGTTCTACTATTTCAGGAACGACGTGCAGAAAACATTCGTGCGTTTCAAGGGATCGTTCATGCCCGGCGCAAAAGAGAACGATCTTGAGCTTGTGGAATACACGAACCGATAGTTACTGCATTTCGCGTATGCGCACTTCGGTATACGTCTCGCTCTTCGCCGCTTCCTGAAATTTCCTGATATCCGTGTTCCCATAATGATACGGATACGTTATCTTCGGGCGTATCATGCGCATGGCATTGACCGCCTGCGGTATCGTCATCGTGTACGGCTGATTCATCGGAAGGAACGCTATCTCGATGTCCTTGAGGTCCTTCATCTCCGGGATATCCTCGGTATCGCCGCCGATGTAGATATGCGTACCGCCGATAGTGAGCACATAGCCATTATCGCGGCCCTTGGGGTGGAATATCGAACGTCCCGGCGTCGTATTGTATGCCGGCACCGCGCGTATGGTAATACCCTTCACCGCGAGCGACTGCCCGTTCGACAATGCCTGTCCGGTCTTAAGTTTCGCAACCGCGCCTGCATTGCCGATGACGGCGGTATCCTTCTTCATGATGAGGGCAAGCGCGTTCGCATCGCAATGGTCGCCATGCTCATGCGTCACGAGCACGATGTCGGCCTTCGGCTGCTTTTTATAATCGGTGTACTGCTGCGCGGGATCGACGTGTATGACGAGCGCCCCATGCTCGATGACGAGCGTCGCATGCTTGATGAAATGGACCTTGATGTTCCCGCCGGATGCCGGCAGCATATCGACGGTGATTTCGCCGGTATATACGGTAAAACTGAGAATGGCGAAAAGGGAGATGAAATATCGGATCATGGGAAACCTCCGCACTATCGGATGATTTATAATAGTATTACGTCGGGAAATTGCAAGGGATTGTATAATTACAACGGTTCGCACATCATCGTCTCACCATTAACGCGGACATAACGCACCGGCACGAGCGAGCGTTCCGGATGGTCCTCCGCTGTCAGTACCGTGCAGTGCATGTATTCGCTTGCAAGGCCTTCGAAATACCCCTGCCCCTTCGTCTCGACAGCGACCGCTGTCTCGCGTCCGATGAGCGACTCGCGGAAATTCCTCCTGAGCTCGATATCGAGCGCGGCAAGCGTACGCGCGCGTTCGCTCTTCTCCCGATCAGGGAGCTGCGGCATCTGCGCCGACGGCGTTCCCTCGCGGACGGAATAGCGGAACACATGGAGTTTCGCAAAACGCATTTCTTTACAGAAGTCGTATGTCGCCTTCGCATCTCCCCCGCTTTCGAACGGATGCCCCGCCATCACGTCGGTGGTGATGGAAAGATGCCCATCGATGCGATAGAGCTTTTCGATGACAGCACGATATTCCGCCGCGGTATACCGCCGCTTCATACGCATGAGCACGCTGTCGCAGGCACTTTGGAGCGGTATATGCAGATGCCGGCATATCGACGGATGCGCCATGAGCTTGATGAAGCCCTCGTCGATGGAAAGCGGTTCTATCGATGATATACGAAGCCTTGATGGCCCGAGTACGGGCAGCACGCGCTCGATGAGCGCAGTGAGCGTCACGTCTCCGTGCTTATAGGCGCCGATATTGATGCCGGTGAACACGATCTCGCCGAAGCCATCATCGACAAGACGCCTGACCATATCGAGAACAGCCTCGTGCGGTGTGGACCGCGGAACGCCGCGGGCATGCGCCACGATGCAGTAGTTGCAGAACGCGTCGCAGCCGTCCTGTATCTTGAGAAAAGCGCGGCTGTGGAATTGATAATCATCAGCGGTGATGCTCTCGTACGTATCATCGGCGGCATCGGGCAGCACGCCGTGCTTCGAAAAATGATCGATATATACGGGAATGGCATCCTTCTGCTCATTGGGGATGATAAGCGCATCGCCCATCGATTCGTCCCGGTGTATCGAGGCATAACATCCCGTGACAATGATGAGCCGATATGACCGCGCCAACCGCGCATTGTTCATGTACTGGCGGAGCTTCGCATCGCTTTTCTTCGTCACCGTGCAGCTGTTGACGATGAGCACGTCCGCATCATCGCCCTCTGCAACAGCATGCCCGAGCGCGACAAGACGCGAGATGAGCGCTTCGCTTTCGTACTGATTGAGCTTGCACCCGAATGTTTTTATCGCTACTGTCATCGATATTCCCAGCCAAGTATACAATAAACGGCCGCTTCGGCAATCGATGCGCGGCTTGCCTTTTCACCGCCCCGTGATACAATCCCCGCAAAGGTACACACCCATGAATATCACTATTGATGGAAAGCAGTATTCTATCGCCTCAGGCGAAAAACTCTTTGCCGCGCTCAAAGCGGCGGGAGAGAAGACGTCATCCGTACTCGCCGCGTTATACAACGGGACCGCGGTCGATCTCTCGTATGAGCCGACGGCCGACGGCGTTGTTTCCTGGATACGCATCGGCACCCCGGAAGGGCTTGACCTTCTCAGGCATTCGGTGTCGCATATCATGGCTTTGGCGGTAAAGCGTGTTCGCAAAGACGTGAAGGTGACCATCGGGCCATCCGTGAAGGACGGCTTTTACTACGACTTCGATACAACACCGGCGTTCACCGCCGAAGACCTTGTCGGCATAGAAGCGGCAATGAAAGCGATCGTGAAAGAAAGCCTGAAATTCGTCCGCAAAGAGATGTCAAGGAACGATGCCATCGACTATTTCACGAAACTCGGCGAACCATACAAGGTCGAGATAATCCGCGACATCGATGCCCCCACCGTGTCGCTCTATGAGCTCGGCGAGTTCACCGATCTCTGCCGCGGACCGCATATACCGCATGCAGGGCTCGTCAAGGCATATAAGCTCCAGTCGGTAGCCGGCGCCTATTGGCGCGGGAGCGAGAAGAACAAGATGCTTTCGCGCATCTACGGCACCGCCTTCCCCGCACGCGAGGATCTCGACGCATATCTGAAACGCATCGAAGCGGCGAAAGAGCGCGACCATCGCCGCATCGGTAAGGAAATGGACATCTTCTCGTTTCACGATGAAGGGCAGGGCTTCCCCTTCCTTCACAGCAAGGGGATGATAATATGGAACGAGCTTATCACCTACTGGCGCGAGGAGCATGCGAAAGCGGGCTATCAGGAAGTGAAGACACCCGTCATCCTCAACCGTGCGCTCTGGACAACGAGCGGCCACTGGGATAATTACCGCGAGAACATGTACACCACCGTCATCGACGAGGAAGAACATGCGATAAAACCGATGAACTGCCCCGGCGGGATGTTATTGTTCAAGCAGGGCATGCACTCCTACCGCGATCTGCCGCTGCGAGTGGGCGAGATAGGTCTCGTACACCGGCATGAGAAATCCGGCGTGCTTTCGGGGCTATTCCGTGTCCGGGCCTTTCACCAGGACGATGCGCACATCTTCATGCGCGAGGAACATATCACCTCCGAAATACTCGGCGTGCTTACGCTCATCGCCGCGATGTACGGCACCTTCGGGCTTACCTTTCACCTCGAGCTTTCCACCCGCCCGGCAAAATCCATCGGTTCCGATGAAGCATGGGCCATGTCCGAAAAGGCGCTCACCGAGGCGCTTAAGGCCTCCGGGCGCGAATATAAGGTGAACCCCGGCGACGGCGCCTTCTATGGGCCGAAGATAGACGTCCATATCGAGGATGCCATCGGCAGGACATGGCAATGCGGTACGATACAGCTCGACATGAACCTTCCCGAACGATTCGACCTGTCCTATATCGCCGAAGATGCGAAAAAACACCGCCCGGTGATGATACATCGCGTCATTTACGGCTCGATGGAACGATTCCTGGGCATACTTATCGAGCATTTTAACGGTAAATTCCCCTTATGGCTCGCCCCGGAACAGCTCGTGGTCATGACCGTAGGCAATACCGATGCGCAGAAAGCCTTCGGGGATGAGCTCTTCCGCGAGCTTTTCGCGCTTGGCATACGCGTCCGGCGCGATGAGAGCAATGATACGCTCGGGGCAAAAATACGCAATGCTCGCTTGCAAAGAATACCGTATATGGTTATAATAGGCGACCGTGAAGCGCAGACCGGAACGGTCACGCTTCGCAAACGCGCCGGCGATGAGATAAAGGATCTTACCCCCGAAGGGCTCATCGACGGCCTACGCAAGGAGATACGCGAACGAATGAAAGATTCAAACTTTGAAGGTGTGCGCTGATGGCGTTTGGCGGCGGTCGTGACATCAGTGAACGGATGAACGAGGAAATCACTGCGAAGGAAGTTCGGGTGATAGACGAGAATCGGGTGCAGGTGGGCGTGCTTGCCACCGCACAGGCGCTCTCCATGGCGCGTGAACGCGGCATGGACCTCATCGAGATATCGCCCGATGCAAGCCCCCCGGTATGCCGTATCATTGACCACGGTAAATACCGCTTTGAGCTGCAGAAGCGTCTCAAGGAGACGAGGAAAAAGCAGAAGGTCGTGCATCTGAAAGAGATAAAGATGCGCCCGAAGATCGATGTCCATGATTACTCGTTCAAGCTGAACCACATCAAGGAATTCCTCGCCGAGGGCGACAAGGTGAAGTTCACCATCATGTTCCGCGGGCGGGAGATGAGCCACACGCAGATAGGCTTTGAGGTCATGAAGCGTGCGCTTGAGGACCTGAAGGATTTCGCCGTCGTGGAAAAAGAGCCGAAGCTCGAGGGGCGCAATATCACCGCCGTCCTCGGTCATAAGAAATAGATACCGAAAAGGAATGGACCAATGGGCTACAAAATGAAGACCAACAGCGCTGCCAAGAAGCGCTTCAAGGTGACCGCAAGCGGCAAGGTGAAATACCGCCGCGCATTCGGACGACATAATCTTGGAAAGGTCAAAAAGCCGAGCACGAAGCGAAAATACAGGAAGCTCGCCATCATCCATAAGACGAACCATTATGAGATGATCCGCCTTCTCCCCTACATGAACAAATAAGGAGTCATCTATGCCACGGGCACGAAACGGCTCGGTCAGGAAGAACCGGGTAAAAAAAGTACTCTTCCGCGCGAAAGGACATCGCGGCAACCGTTCCACGCAGATACGCACGGCAAAACCGTCGGTCATGCACGGACTCGCCTATGCCTATCGCGATCGGCGCGATAAAAAGTCGATGTTCCGCCGTTTGTGGAACATACGCATCAATGCCGGCGCACGCGCGCACGGGCTTTCCTACAGCCAGCTCATCCACGGACTCAAGAAGGCGAACGTCATCCTTGACCGGAAGATGCTCTCCAATCTCGCCGCCGAGGACGATGCTGCGTTCAAGGAGATCGTCGCGCTCGCCCAGAAGAATCTCGCGTAGTTCAGCATGCACCGCGGTGCGATAGTCCTCGGGCTGTGTGCCGCATTCCTTACCGCAAGCGACCTTATCGATGTAAAATCGGCACGCATCCTTGAAGAGAACCGCCTCGTCATTTCCGCGGACCTTCACCACTACAGCTATGCAAAATCGGTCGATGTCATCTATGTCACCGGCTATTACGCCGGCGACTTCGTCATAACGAACACGAACGCCGTCGTCCACTCCCCGCATGTGACCTATGAGTACCTCTATCTGCCGTTCAAGCTGCAGTACGGGCTCGCCAATCTCTTCGAATTCGATGTCACGTTCCCCATCGTCGCGTACCGCGATTCGGCCCGCGCGAACATGCCGGGCGCAACGGGTCCCGAGGTCATACGCGGATTCTTTTTCTGCGATACGACGCTCGAGGCGAGGATGCGCTTCAACGATTACGACAACCGTGCGGTGTTCAATCTCGCCGTCTCCGTACAGCTCCCGACCGGCGCATCGCACCCGCGTGCGGACGCCGCGCTCCCCTCGCACGCCGTCATCGTCGCGACGAACGCAGCCGTCGGCTCCATCGACCCGAATACCATCGGCGAAAGCGATTATTCGCTCTCCCCGTTCTCACGCGGCGTCGGGGAATTCGCCATCTCCTGCTACTACACAAAGGAGTGGATCGATGACCTTCTCATGCACATCAACTTCAGTTACATCTATGAACTTGAACCCGGCGAGGTGTTCTGGCAGCCGGAGGATTTCGTCACCATGCCGCCTGCGGGGAGCACCGAGCCGCCGGTATTCAAATTCTTCGGCATCGAGAAGCTCCTCAAGAAGCTCTTCTGGACATGGTCGCGCACCGACCCCTGGATGTTCCGGCGCAATGACGCGATAAAAGCGGCCATCGCGTTCGAATACCAGCTCGATACGCCGCTCACCATCGGCGACGCCGCCATCGACATGTCCTATAAATTCTTCCTGGAAATATCGGGTACGCTCATGTGGGACCAGTCATCGTCGCGCCGCAATGAGCTCACGATAACACCCGGCGCATGGATAAAGCTCACCCGCTATGCGCGCCTCCTCGTCGGGTATACCTTCGTCATTCTTGACCGGGAGGACAGGTATTACAATCAGCGTTTCTCGGCGGGCATACGGGTCATACTCTGATCAAGCACTTGTGCATCGCTTGCGCATTATTTGTGCATCACTTGTGCAAGCGCTTGCGCATTCGATTGACAACGGCGTCCATTTCATTACTATACACATAAGGACATGGAGTTCACTATGAAGAAGAACGACGGCATACGGATGCTCGATAAGGGCCACGAGGATCATCTGTGCTATCTGCGCCATATGGGTCTCATTGCGCATGATACCGAAGAGTACAAGAAGCTCGTACGCGGTTCGAAATATCTCTGCGCCACCTGCGGGCGTACGGCGAAGGATAAAAAGAACCTCTGCCGGCCTGTAGCGCTTTAACGCCGCCCCATGCGGATAGTGCCGCTCTCGCACACGATGCGTTCCTCATTCCCCTCGCGCCGCACCGAGAACCGGTAGCCGCGCTCCGCGTATATCCTCTGCCGCGTCGTCGTGATAACGAGCGTATGCCGCGGGCTGTCGGGGAGTTCGTACACCGTGAGCGATCCGCGCATGAGCTCGATAGATGCCTCTGCCGCGGCGCCGCGAATGCGGGACTCGTGCATCACCATACGCGTATTCCTGCCTAAGAGTACCGCCGCACTCCCGATAATAACAGCCCCGGTACCGTTCTCATCGGTAAAGACGGTCTCATCATGCATGAGCGGCCGGCCCGCACGGGTGATGAGCGAAACGTTCCCGGCGGCGTCCTCAACGGCGATGCGCCGCTCCACGAAACCGATGCGGGCATCCGAGGTCGGTGCGAGTATGTCGGTACGCCCTTGTATGGGGAAAAGATAATAGCCGAGCGCAAGCACCACCGCCGCGGCGACCGCGAGCACCGCGAATGCGATGGCACTCATCTTTGCGTATCGGGCGGCTTTCCTCCGCCGATAGGCGCTTTTCACCGCGTCGAACGGGATGCGTTTTTTCCGGTAGCGATCGGTGCCGAGTATGGACGATATCGCGGAGAAGCTCTGTGCAAGCATCTCGTACTCGTTGCGATGCACGGGGTCAGCGAGATATGCATCGACCGTACGCCGCTCCTCATCGCTGAGGAGTCCCCAGTAGTAATAATAGAGCTTCGATTTTTCCATATTACCCACCGCCTGAGAGGATATCTTTGGTGATATTGCGTTTCCCGAGCTCGTCTTCGAGTATCGCGAGCGCGCGCGCCATGCGTGTCTTCACGTGCCGGGACGAACAGCCGACGATGTCGGCGATATCGTCGAATGTGAGCTGGCGGTTCTGCCGGAGGAGGAACACCTCGCGTATCTCGCGGGGCATGGCGGCGACGACGTCCTCGACCGCCTTCATCGCATCGCTTATCGCCATCGATTCCTCGATGTGCTCGTCCTGCCCCTGTATCGTCTCGATGATCTCCTTCTTCCTGCCGTCGGTCTTTGCGTTCATATTGAGCAGGAGCTTCTCGCGGTAACGGAACGATTTTATGTAATTGATGCCCACGTTCGTTGCGATGCGGTACACCCACGCCTTGAACGAGGTCTTCACCACAAAGCGGTGTATGTTCGTATACACGCGGATGATGACCTCGTGGAAGATATCATCGATCATTTCCTTGTCGAATATCATCTTGCCGATATAGTTGTGCAGCGGCACCTCGTAGCGGTCATAGAGCACCTCGAAAAGCGCATTCACCGAATCGGTGGCATCGATGAGCGGGTCCTTGATGCTCCCGCCCTTAAGTTCGGCCTTGATCCGTTCTATTATCTCTTCGTCGCTCAATGCGCTCGTATCTTCCATGCGGTATCTCGCGCGACGCCGTCACTCGACGTTGCGCAGCTGCTCCTTCATCTCTTCGATGGAATTTTTTATGACAAGTGTGGCGCGTATTATCCCGATGTCCTGCGCCTTGCTCGCTATTGTGTTCGTCTCGCGAAGGAGTTCCTGGGCGAGGAATTCGAGCTCTTTCGCCATTGGTCCGTCCCCGGCGAGCATTCCCGATATCTGCGCGAAATGGCTTTCAAGCCGTTTTATCTCCTCGTTGATGTTCACCTTCGACGCGATAAGCCCCGCCTCGAATATCATGCGCTCTTCGTCGTAGGACCGCCCGGCAAGGAGCGAGGCGAGGTTCTCCTTGAGCACGGCGAGCTGACGTTCCGTGTTCTCCGCGGCGCGCCCCCGAATGGTGCCGAGCGCATCGTTCATGACACCGACAATACGGAGTATATCGCGTCTGGTGTTCTCTCCCTCAACGGTACGCATACGATCGGCATCGACGAGCGTTTCGCGGACAAGCGCAAGCACCAGGGCGACCGTTCCCTCGTCAAGCGTTTCGGGTATGATGCTGAAAAGGAGATTGAACGGTATCATCGAGAGCGCCGCTGACAGATCGGCAACACCGGCACGTGCGAGCGAATTGCGCACACCGGCGAGTATCCCTTCGTCCACGGATACCGACACCGGCTGCTCCCCGGATGACACGGCGATAGTGCAGTATATCTTCCCGCGTTTCCTGTGCTCGGCGATGAGCGATCGTATGGCGCCCTCATGCGGAGAAAAAAGCGCCGGGAGCGCAACGGAATATTCCCCATGGCGGTTATTGAAGGACTTTATCTCACAGCGGAGCGTGAGCGGATACTCTTTCGCACCGGCACGGGCGATAATAGCCTTTTCCCTCGCCGCATAGGATGTCATGCTTTTCATCTGCGTTCACCTGATATGCTCATGCATCAATACTATCACGATTATCGGCAAACGCAAGGAAACCGTGCTATCGAAGGCCCGATCGATAGGCCGTCAATACCGCGTGATTGCGACATATCCATTTCCAATATATAACAGCTGCATGAACAATACCGAGCTTGCAGATATCCTCCTGCCGGATAGTACAATGACACCGGCACAGTATGAAACCAAATACCCGCCGCGAAAAGCAGGCATCATCACCCGCTTCGCACCGAGCCCGACGGGGTATCTCCATATCGGGGGGCTGCTCGCGGCGCTTGTCGAGGAACGCATCGCCCATCAGGACGGGGGTATATTTTATCTCCGCATCGAGGACACCGATAAAAAGCGAGAGGTGGAGAACGGCGTCAGCGCGATCATCGAGGCGTTCAGCGGATTCCCTATCGTGTTCGATGAAGGCCCTGTCGATGAGACGAACGAAAAAGGCGCCTATGGTCCGTACGTGCAAAGCAGACGAAAAGCGATATACCAGGCATATTGCAAGGAATTGCTTCGTCAGGGGAAAGCGTACACCTGTTTCCTTTCAGAGGCCGAGCTTGAGGGCATGAAAAAAGATCAGGAAAAGAGCGGCGTAAAGACCGGCTGCTATGGACGCTGGGCACGCCACCGCGATATAACCCCTGATGATGCGAAAGCGCGCATCGAGCGCGGGGAGCCGTACGTGTTCCGTCTCAGATCATCGGGAAGCGACATACGCCGCATCGAATTCACCGATGCCATTCGCGGGCGCATCGAAATGCCTGAGAACGATTTCGACATCGTACTGCTGAAGACCGATGGTCTGCCGACGTATCACTTTGCGCATGCGGTTGACGATCACCTCATGCGGACAACGCATGTCATCCGCGGCGAAGAATGGCTTTCTTCCGTACCCGTGCATCTCGAGCTTTTCGCCTCGCTCGGGTTCAACGCACCCGTCTACGCGCACATTTCCCCCATCATGAAAGAGGACGGCACATCGCGCAGGAAGCTCTCCAAACGGCATGACCCTGAGGCGGCAGTGCATTTCTATCACGAAGCAGGATACCCCGTGTCATCCGTGATCGAATACCTCATGAATTTCATCGATACCGGATACGAGGAATGGCGTGCGAAAAACCCGCTTCTCCCCGTGAACGATTTTCGCATCGACCTTTCCCGCATGAGCGTGAGCGGAGGCCTCTTCGATATGCAGAAGCTCGCATCGGTAAGCCAGGATGTGATCTCGCGCACGACGGCCGAAGATGTATACGAAAGTGCGCTCACTTGGGCGAAGCGCTATGATTCACCGCTCGCCGACATCCTCACACAGCGCCGCGAGCTCATGCTGTCGATATTCGCGAGCGGACGCGGCGGCCCCAAGGCGCGCAAAGACATCGCGAAGTGGTCCGATATACCCTCGCTTTACGATCATTTCATAACGGACGATCTGAACATGCCCTCGCCGATGCACGAGGTGCTTGTCTCCGCGGAATGCAGACGGCTCCTGTCATTCATCCATGAACGCGTTGCGAACACCGCGACGATAGACAGCGCTTTCGTGCAGGGGATCTTAAAGGATGCGCAGAAGGAGATCGGCGTCAAAGGGAAAGCGCTGTACCATCCGATACGCTACGCGCTCACCGCGCGAGAGAGCGGTCTCGATCTCGATGCCATATTCATGATCCTCGGCAAAGAACGCACGCTTTCGCGTCTGAAAAATGCACTCGAGGGATGATCCATTCGATAGCCAATAAACGAGAACGGGGCGGAACCGTTACCGGCACCGCCCCGCGAGATCCTTTTCGGATCTTCGCAACTAGCGTTTTTTCCGCTTCGTCGTCTTTTTTGCTTTTTTCTTTTTCTTGGTCGCCATTGGCGTCCCTCCTCAAATTATGTTAACCCCAGTATACACCCTTTTCGCTGATTTGTAAAGGGGCAAACGCTTTTTTTTACGTTTTTTTTCGGGAAGGACGGTCGGCATGCTGGTTGCGGCGCACGGATATTTTTTCTGCGATCAGCGCCCGGTATATTTTTTCACGAAGTCGACGAACTTGTTCACATCGACGGCTCCCATTTCGACAAGGATCTCTCCGAGCGTACCGCCGCGCTGACGCTGTATCAGCTTCGCGCGTTCAAGATGATCTCGCGTGATGATCCCATTGCTTACGAGCTCCTGCATACGTGTCTCCTTGTATCTGTTGATACATCAATCTATTTTTTTCCCAGTGCCGTCCGACGGATTTTTCTTTTCTCCCGTCTTCAGCAGCGTATTGAGCGCCGATATATCACCGATGTTCTTGACCGCTGCATCGCGGTTCGCACGCACGATATCGTCATACACTTCCTTGCGGAACACCTTCACCGACTTCGGGGCGAGGATGCCGACCTTTATCTGATCGCCCTTGATGTCGACGACCATCACTTCGATGGAATCACCGATGACGATGCTTTGATTCAGTTTTCGTGAGAGTACCAGCATGCCGCGCTCACGTAACCGGAGCCGTTTCGGCCATCGGATGCTTTGTAGAATGTTTTTCGTTGAGCGATATGCACTGCTTCGCCGTTCGCGTTGTCTTGTTGATGACGATAGGCCCCTGGAGGTTCACGGTCATCTCCTGCATGCGCTCGGGGACCGTGACGATGAGGAACACGAACATATCGTTGAGATCGGTTATGCCGAGCTCGGCAAGGTCGTTCGCATGTATGTCGAGGTTGTACCAGGAAAAAATGAGCCCGGGGGCGATGATGATGAAAGCGAGGTCCGCATCGTCGGCCGACTGCAGGATATGGAACATGCCGTCCTTATCCATGTCAAGGAGATAGAATTCGTGGTAGTTCTCGAACCCGAAAAGGCCGAGCGGGAACACGACACGGCGCGATTCGTCTGTCTCCACGACGCCGAGTATCCGGGAACGTATCGATATGACCATGACGGCTTGCTCTCCTTATGCACGAGCGAGGCACTCTGTACCTCGTACTGGAGCCATCGAAAAACCCGTTTTTCGATGGCATCCTTCAGGCACAAATCAAGGTACATACACGAATTTGAAATACAAATTCGTGTATGTCGAGGTGCCCTTTAGATTGTCGGCGTTTCCCGGGGGAGCTTAAGCCATTTTCCCGGGGCGCGTCACTCGCGAAAGGAGGGCAGCCAGGCAGATGAACAATATCGGGAGTATCGGAACGGCGAATCGCGTAGCCCCGAGGGGGCCGGTCGCGAATGCCACATAGAAGATAATGCCGACGGCGAATATCCTGAATTCAAGGCGTACCCGGGGGGAAAAGAGGAATACGCCCGCCCCCGCGATCTTCAGCACATTCCCGAGCATTACCACGATGATGGACACGATGAGCGCCGGCGGCTGCCGGGACAGATAGAGCGCCGCTGCGCGGAAACCGCCGCGCGAAAAATGATAGAGGAGCCCCGTATTGTCCGAGCTCATCCCGAAAAAATTATGGAAATCAAAGCGTCCCGGGTCAAGAAAGAACGTCATCATCCCGCGGGCATGGAACAAGGCATAACCGACGGCCTCAGAACGCAAGAGGGCACCGCATGTACGATGAATGAGCTTCGTCCTGTCGGCATAGCTCTTTTCCCGCGCTGCGGCCGTCTCTATATCCGCGATGGCCGTTTTCGCGTACGCATCGCCTTTTGTTTTTATCAGGAAGTAATAGGTGTTGTAATAGAAAAGACCGAGCGTTTGTATGCTCGAATACTGCGCATACCCGGTCCTCGAATAGTTCCATCCGGTAACGAGAATGACCGCAAGGACAGGGATGATCGCGGCCGTAAGCGGCCGAGCGGTGCGTATCCTGAGCGAAAGCCACGCCCAGTAGAGCAGGCTGGGGATGACAAAAAGATAGAATACCGGCTTGGTGAGCATGGCAGCCACGAGCAGGCATTGATAGCCGATGAGATACCGCATATGTCCGCGGGAAAGAAAAAGGAACACCATGAGTGTCATGCCGAGCACGATCGCCTGCAGCACCGTCTCGGTCATGATGAAATTCGCGTACATGAAATGCGACGGCGTCGCCGCGAGGCACGCGAACAGGATGAGCACGCCCCTGCGGCTCGGGATAATATCGAGCTCTCGCATGAACCGTATCGCGAGGAATGCCGTGCCGATGGCGATGAGCATCTGCAGAAGTATCACGGCGACCTCGGAATGATGGATACGGAACACGCCGGCGAGGATGAGCGGATAGAGTATCGGACGCTTCGTATACAGATCGGTATCGATGGGCTGCGCGCGGTCGCCGCTGTACAGCACCCCCGATGGAAGATTCTCGGCTGCATGGATATATTCGAACGAGTCGGGGCCGAGGAAGAAATGGCGGTGGGACACCTGATATCCGGTATACACCGCATGCATGGCGGCTATCACGGCAATGGCTATGATGATACGGATTCTATCCTGCGACATGACACGCGCTCCTCGGTTGCCGAACGATACATCATCCAAATCACTTTTGCAAGTCCCGCTGCGGGATGCGGATAATGGAGCGGATCGCTTTGCAAAACATCCGTTTTTGTTATACTATCTCAGCGTTCCCCATACCCCAATGCAAACGACATACGAAAAGATAGACATCGCCGTCCCCGCGGCCCTCACCGGAATCGCCCGTGTGTTCGATTCGCACGGCAAGAAGTGCTATCTCGTCGGCGGCGCCGTACGCGACACCTTCCTCGGACGCCCCGTGAGTGAATATGATGTGGCTACCGATGCCCGCCCCGACGAGGTGATGCGCATGTTCCCGCGCACTGCGCCCACCGGCATCGACCACGGCACCGTCCTCGTCATCGAAGGGGGCATGGAGGTTGAAGTGACCACGTTCCGCGCGGACGGGAAATACACCGACGGCCGACATCCCGACGATATACGCTTCGCATCGTCCATCGAAGAGGATGTGTCCCGCCGTGATTTCACCGTGAACGCGCTCGCCTTCGATCTCATCACCCGCGATTTCATCGATCTCTTCGGCGGGATACAGGACCTCCGCCGTCATGTGATACGCACGGTCGGCGACCCGCACGAGCGTTTCGGAGAGGACGGGCTTCGCATCATGCGGGCGATACGCTTCGCATCCGTGCTGCATTTCGTCATCGAAGAAGAGACCTTCGCCGCCATCGGCGGAGCGCTTGCGGTATTCTCGAAAGTGGCCGCCGAACGCATACGCGAGGAATTGAACCGAATACTCGAAAGCGATGACCCGTTCTCCGGCATCGAGCTCATGCGCAAGAGCGGCATATTGAAACTGGTCCTGCCCGAACTCGAAGAGGGCTACGGCGTACGCCAGAACCGTTTCCATGCCTATGACGTGTACTATCACAATCTCAATTCCTGCAAGGCCGTGCCGACCGGCAAGCCGGAAGAGACGCGGCTCATCAGACTTGCGGCGCTCCTCCACGACATCGCAAAGCCGCGGACACAGAAGAAGATCGATAAACAGGAAGAGCTCGTCTACTATAATCACGAAATAGTCGGCGCAGCGATGGCGCGGCGCATCATGAAGCGTCTTAAATATTCCCGCGCGGAAACGGAATTCGTGGAGCATCTGATACGCAATCATATGTTCTATTATCAGGACGAGTGGACGGACGCCGCGGTCAGGCGTTTCATGAACAAGGTCGGTCTCGAGCACATACGCTCGCTCCTTACGCTCCGCGAAGCGGACCGCATCGGCAACGGGAAACGCAAGCGCGGTGAAAGCGGCGCGATACCGAAGCTCCTCCGCCGCATCGACATCATCATCGAAGAGGCGAATGCGATCACCGTGAAGGACCTCGTCATCAACGGCACCGATATCATGACGCTCTTCGCGCTCCCCCCGGGACCGATCGTCGGGAAGATACTCGATCACTGCCTCGAGCTCATTCTCGATGAGCCAAAGCTCAATGAACGCGAGGCGCTTCTCGCTGAAGTGAGGAAGTATCTCGATTCGCTCTCGCCGGAAGAGCGCGAGCGAATGATGCGCCGGCGCTGAGGGAACGCAATTGACAGCGCACTCCCTCGGCATATAATCTGAAACAAGGAAACGATATCCGTACGGGAGCGCCCATGCGATCTATCCAATTATTCCTGCTGTTCTGTGCTTCAGCGATACTTTTCCCGTCGACGACGGGGAAAGGCATATCCGCTCACGATGCACGCGAACGTCTTACCGCAGGCAATAAACGATTCACTACCGGCACCATGCAGCATGGCCATATGACGAGCGCACGCCGCATGGCGACGGCAAAGGACGGCCAAAGACCGTTCGCCACCGTGCTCACCTGTTCGGACTCGCGTGTTCCGCCGGAAGTACTTTTTGACACCGGTCTCGGCGATGTGTTCGTGGTGCGCGTAGCGGGCAACGTATGTGCCGCGAACGAAGCAGGATCGATAGAATACGGTGCTGGACATGTAGGCACACGCCTTGTCGTTGTGCTCGGACATACGAAATGCGGGGCGGTCACCGCGGTGGTCAAGGGAGAACATGTCAGCCCGGTCATCGCGAAACTCGTAAAGCCGATAACACCGGCAGCGTATCGTGCGCATATCATGAACGGACCATGCTGCGTTGAAAAAGAGATCCGCACCGCCATTGCGCTGAATATCTTCAATGCTATAACAGACCTCTTTCGACAGAGCGCCGAACTCCGGTCGCTTGTACGCGAGGGAAAGGCCGAGGTCGTCGGCGCGCTCTATGACATCGAGAGCGGGAAGGTGCACTGGCTGGGGAAGCACACGGAAGAGCGGTCGCTTATCCGCACGCGCTGACGGCGACTATTTCGTATCGAGATAATCCTTGAGAAGATCGTCGATATCGCCCTGCGCCATGTCGTCCTTTCGTTCGAACGCAAGCTCGAGGTTCGCCTCGCGCAATTTTGCGAGCAGACTGTAGATTATCATGAAGAGCACTTTTATCCCCGCCGCAGGATGTTCGCGTATGAACCGCATGAAATCGGCACGATTGATGCGGAGCACCGTCATGCCCGTATCAGTGGCGGCCACGTTCGCCGTACGCTTCAGATTGATGAAGAGCGCCGCTTCACCGAACACATCGCCTGCGCCGAGCGTGCAGATATACACATCGCGTCCGTTCTCATCGACGGTCACGCGTACGCTCCCGGAGACGATGAGGTAGAGGCAGTCGCTCGTTTCCCGCTCCGTGATAATGCGCTCATCCTTCTCGTACACGAGCTCCGCGCATGCACCGAGCATAACGGTTATCTCAGGCTCGGTAAGGTAGCGGAACATACGCGATGATTTGACGATAGGGAGCATCGCCTTCTGATCGACGGGGATGTTCTTCATTCCGTATCTCCTGCACACGGTTTTTTCCGGGCAGCGTAAGTATATCACGGAATGAATTATTTTGTCAAAATATGATCTCCTTCATTCCGATTTCTCCATCCTTTTTCCATTTCGTCTATAGACATCCGTGTACGAGTCGGTTATACTTTCTTCTATAAGTGAGAACCCCCATCGACGGAGAAACGATATGACGAGCATTCGCAAGGCCCTTCTTGAACGAAAAGTGACTCTCGGAAGCTGGATACAGATAGGCCATGCGGTGTCCGGCGAAGTGCTCGCCCGCGCCGGTTTCGACTGGCTCGCGGTGGATATGGAACACACCGACATCGGTTACGAAGCATTCACGTCGATAGCGCGGGGCATCAAGCCGCTTCCGGTGCTGGCGCGCGTGGAACAGAACGAAACGCTCGCGATACGCCGTGTGCTCGATGCAGGCGCTTCGGGCGTCATCGTACCGCTCGTGAACACGAAAGAAGAAGCGGAGCGCGCTGTCGCTTCGGCGAAGTACCCGCCCAAGGGCATACGCGGTTTCGCGTACATCCGCCCCAACAATTACGGCGTCGATTTCGATGCATATGTGAAAACGGCGAACGATGATATTGCCGTTGTCGTCATGATAGAATCGAAACAGGGCGTGGAGAACATCGATGAGATACTGTCGGTGGATGGTGTGGATGGCGTGTTCATTGGACCCTACGACATGAGCGGCTCGTACGGCGTACCGGGAGAAACGGCACACCCGTCGGTAGTGAAGGCCTGTGCCGATGTTGTCGCCGCATGCACACGCGCGAAGAAGTCCGCGGGGCTCCATGTCGTCGTGCCGGAAGAAGCGAACGTGAAACGCGCGTTCTCGCAGGGGTTCACCTTCATCGCGCTCGGCGTGGACACGTATTTTATTGCGAGCGCTGCTGCACTGGCGCTTGCGCGTGCGCGATCGAGCCGGTAGCTCTTTTTCGCGCCAATTCGTTACGCGGTCACGATGCGTATCTGGTGAAAGAACGGCACTTGTTACGGCAGCGCGGCTCCCACAACAAGGATCTGCCCCGCATAACTGGAAACGCCATCCGGTAATTCCTTGATACGCACTACCGCAGTATGTTCACCGGGCGACTGCTCCGGCAGATAGAAGATGCGGGCATATCGCTTTATCTTTTCCGTCTGCGTCCGCTTGATGATTAGCGGTGCTGCGTCATCGATGATCACTTCCACTTCCATGCCGGTCCCCTGGGGAATATCGCTGAAGCCGATGGTCGTTCCTTTCCATCGCATCGTAACGGTCTCGCCGACCGCGCTGCATTTCATCGCACCGCGCAGCATCGCATGCGTTCGCCCGAAGTCTTCTCGGTATATCGGGTCTTTATTCGTATCGACGAGCGACCATCCTGCGCTTAAGGATGCGTTCTGTATCGGGACGAGACCCGCGGTTTCCCAGCATTTCGCATCGAGCGGAGCGATGAGCAGATGTTCCCCGGTATTTCCTTCGGCTTTCATGGCGAGCATCGAACGAGCGATGACATCGCGGTATACATCATGCCCTTCGTTCCCGGGATGCGTGCCGTCCGCAGAGAACACGATTTTGCCCTCCACGGGGGCGGAGGCTTTGAATATGAGTTCCCCTGCCTTTTCGCGTTTGGCTATCTCGACGCCCAGATCGATCGAGGGGATGCCATACGCGTTCGCCATCGTCTCCATGATCGCGCCGAACCGCGGTGTTTTCCCCGATTGCATGTCATTGAGCATGGGGAGGTTTATCGTATATATCAGACAAATATCCGTGCGCGGATCTTTCTTCCACACCTGACGGACTATGCCTTCGACCGATCTCGATTCATATCCGCCGCCGCCGTTCACTCGGTGTTCCATGAAAACGAGATCGGGGGCCTTGGAAAGCACATCCCCGGCGATACGGCATGCGCCGTAGTCCGAGCCGGTGCCGGATATGGCAGCATTGATCTCCACGAATTCCGTTGCGGGATATTGTGACTTGAACCACGCAACACTCTTCGGACGCCAGCCGTTCGCCGCGGTGATACTGCCGCCGAGATAGGCGATACGAACCGTACCTCCCGCTTGCATCTTCGCGAAGAAATTCGGGAGGCCATCACGGATGCGAAGCTCCTCGGGGACTTTCGGGTCGTATGTGCCCGTTGCGCCGCCCGTTATCTTCCCCTGCGTACGGCCCATGACCCCTCCCGTCGTCTCATCGGCATGCATGATCGCCACGAAGAACAGCAGTGTTGTGCAGAGCGATCGTACGCCGAATATTCTCATATCGATCCTGTGCTCTGTCTTATTTTCCCGCGCGCATGCGGTACATGTTCGCGCCAAGTTTTCTCGAGGCGGCTATTATCTCCGCGTACGGCGTATCGACATTGTCGAGGAAACCGATCTGATAGTTCTCGCCGTCGAGCGAGCGGCCGGTCACCGGTGAATCCATGTATTGGAACCAGTGGCAGCCGACGATGTTCGAATCGTTGAGGCAGTCGGTCACGTACTGCGTATACGTGGCCGCACGCTCCTTCTGGTCCTTCACCGCAATGAGCCCGGTGTGGAACATGCCGCGGTCGAGCGCACCGAAATGGAATTCGCCGATGATGTAGGGTTTATCACCGGCCTGTTTCATCATGTCCATCTTCGCCTTGGGCGTCTTCGCGTAGATATTGTAGCTCACCACATCGCAGTACCGTGCGGACACCTGTATCGATACCTCATTGCCCCAGGCGAAACGGCAGCCGAGATACAGCTGGTTCGGTGCAGCTTCCTTGAGCACATCACGTATCGTACGGAAATACATCGATGCGACCGTATCGTAGAAATTCGTCAGATCGGCGTACGCCTTATCCTGTGCGGGCACATTCGTCGATGCGATCATCGCCTCCCACGAGCCATGGGTCATACCCCACGCTTCATTGAGCGCGGCGATATCGCCGTATTTCTTCTTAAGCTCATCGATGAACACGATCTTCGCCGGCTGTTTTGCGGGGGACTTGAGCGCGCCGACGGCAAGCGAAACGGCATCGCCCCAGCTCAGCTCATTATCAACGAAGTAGCCGATGCACCATGGATCGTGTATCGTGTTCGTAAACCAAACCTCCGCCGTTCTCTTCTTCAGATTTTCCTTGAAGTCTGGATGGAACACGTCTTTGAATTTCCCCCAGTACCCGACCGAACCTGCAATGTCCGGCGCGTAGGTATTGACCGTCGCCGTGTAGGGCACCTTCCGCTTGAGATAGAATTCCGGGCGTGACCAATTGGCGATGGTGTTGATGCCCCAGCTCGGGAGCCGGTGAAGGGAAACATCCGCGAATTTCGTTTTCCAGTCATCGCCGTATTTGCGCATGGCATTGTATGCCTTGAAATTGAACGTACGGGTATCCTTACCGCCGTAATAGTAGGTCATCATATGCGATTTATATTTCCCGTAGAAATCGCGGGACGCATCGTCGTCCGCCGGCAGGGCTTCGAACCAATGCTCCCGGTTCAAGAGCGATGTCGTATCGCCGAAATGGAGACAGTCGATGCCCTGCGAGAAGAAAAGCTTTCCCTCCGGATCGACGAGATACCACTTGCCGTTATACTTCTCGGTGCGGAAGAAACCCGTTGCCTTAAGCGTCGGCCCGTCCTTCCATCCGCCGTACCGGTCCCACGATGCGGGCCGCGGGTTCGCAAGAAGCTCTTTCGCTTCCTCGTCGCGGCGCTGTATCATTTCATCGAGCGAATGCGTCTTGCCCGGCCAATCCTTATGTTTATACTGCCCGAACTCATCGATCATGGGGAAGGGTTTATCGGGCAAACGCCCAGCCGCATCCGGCGTACCCGTCAGTACGATATTACCCACTTCGAATCGGTGCGGTTTCTTGTCCTGGTCCACATAGATGATTATCTGCGTAATATTATCAAGGTACATCGAATCCCCGCCGAGCGGTGTGCCGCGCATGCCGAAAAAATCCTTCATCGTCACTTTGGAGGACTTTGCCATCGGTTTGAGCGTTATGCGGAACGTGTTCTCGCGTTCACCCTCGATATAGATCCGATACGTGCTCATCTGCACAAGCTTGGGGTCGGTATTCCCCTTCGGGGCATTGTCTATGCGGCATACGACGGTCACCGGTTCGATGTCAATGTTCTTCACGGCGCACGTGAATTCGCCGTACGCCGAGATATCCCAGCCCTCGGGGTTCTTCATATAGACCGACGGCCAGTTGTATTCGGTACCGGTGACCATGCGCATCGCCGGTCCGTTCTCGTTCTTCACAAGCGACGTCTCAACATCCTTCCATGTCGCCCGCGAAAGCTCGTCCGCTCTCCCGAAATCAAACAGCGTCATATCCGCCGACAGCGTTGCCGCCATAATGATGCTCCCGAAGATCGCTTTTGTTCTCATATCATTACTCCCCCTTCAGTATAGGCAATTCCCGCTGTCCGTGCAATGGATAGAACGCACCCGTTGATGGACAATATTGACCGAGGGGCGGGCACCCCCCTCAGTCATTCCCAAGGAGCATGGCGATATCATCTTCCGTCAATGTACTTTTCGAGAACGACTCCTCGTCGATGAGCGAGTCGGCGAGCGCCGCCTTCTTCGCCTGCAAGGCAAGGATGCGTTCCTCTATGGTGCCACGCGCGATGAGCCGGTAGATGTTCACCGTCTTCGTCTGCCCGATGCGGTGCGCACGGTCCGCCGCCTGCCGTTCCACCGCCGGGTTCCACCAGAGATCGTAGAGAATGACCGTATCGGCCGCGGTGAGCGTAAGCCCCGTTCCGCCGGCACGCAGGCTGATGAGAAAGAACGGCGGACCGTCATCACGCTGAAAAGCAGCCACTACATCCCCGCGGTCCTTCGTGCTTCCGTCCAGACGCAGATGCGCGTAGCCGCGTTCGTCCAGTGCTTTCGACAGGATATCAAGCATCGATGTATACTGACTGAACACGAGCGCGCGCCGACCGCTCCTCGATAATTCATCGGCAAGCTCGAGGAACAGATCGGTCTTAGCGCTCTCTGCACAGGGCACGCCGTCAGCACTTACTGCATCAAGCGGTGCAACAAGTGATGCGACAAGCGATGCAACAAGTGCTGGATGGCATACCACCTGTTTCAATTTCGTGAGGGCAGCGAATATCGACAGATACGACCGTGTCTTCCCGCGTTCGGCGAACACCTTTTTCACATCGGATACCGCCTGCTCGCGCACGGCGAGGTAGAGCTTTTTCTGCTCCTCGTACAGGTCACAGACAAGCGTTGTTTCGATACGCGGCGGAAGTTCCGGCGCCACCTCGGTCTTGGTACGCCTCAAAACGAACGTCTTTAACTGTGCACGGAGCATATCGAGACCGGCATCCCCCGCGGCGAGCGATCCGTAGCGCTTTTCGAACGATGCGCGCTCACCGAATATCCCCGGCATGAGAAAATCCCCGATGGACCAGAGCTCGAGTATCCGGTTCTCGATGGGCGTACCGGTGAGCGCGAGCCTGACATCGGCGGTAAGCTCCCGAACGAGCCTTGCGCGCTGGCTCTCGTGATTCTTTATCTGCTGTGCCTCGTCGAGCACCACGGCGGCGTACGTTCGTTCGCGGTGCATCGCGATGTCGTTCACCATTGAAGCATAGCTCGTGATATACAGGTCGGCATCCGATGCAAAGGATGACGCACGGCTTTCCGGGCTTCCCGAAAGCGCGGCAATGCGCAGGCCTGATACGAATCGTTTCGCCTCGTTCTCCCAGTTGAATACCAGCGATGATGGACAGACAACGAGCAGCGGACGCTTGTTTTTCCTGTGCAGATGCGCAAGGAACGCGAGCGCCATGAGCGTTTTGCCCAGGCCCATATCGTCGGCGAGAATGCAGTTGAGCCCGAGCGATGACCGATGCGCAAGGAACGCCACGCCCTCGCTCTGATAATGTCTGAGTATATCCTCAAGTCCGTTCCCGGCAGCGACGGGCGGCGGCGCTTCTGAGAACGATGCAAGCACGTGCAGCGCTCCCTTCCCGAGGGCGATGTTCTCCGGGTGCGATGCAAGCGCCATGATGAGCGGTATATGCGAGCGTTCAATGCGCGCCGCATCACCATCTATGACCACACCGAGCCCATCAATGAGCGATGTCATACGGCGGTTCCCGTCGGACGCAATGCCCGCAAGCGTGCCGTCGGACAGCCGTATCGAGGTGCGCCCAACGCGTATCGCCTTCATGACCGCACGCACATCCTCGGGAGATATACCGTCGATGGCAAAACGCACGGAGAACCAGTCGCCAGCGTCATCCACGGATGCCGTGAGCGTCAGCTCGCGTATCGAAGAGAAACGCGTGAACGATCGCGAAACACATGTTTCAAATCCGCGCAGTGTAAGCAATGGATATATCTCACGGACGAATCTGAGCGCCGATCTGTCATCCGTAAGCGAGAACGATATGCCGAACGGCGTATTCGTCTCCTCCATGCCGTCGGCGCCGAAGAGCGTCGCACCGCCGAAGAGCGAGCGGAACATATCTATCGCCTTCGCCTCGACCCTCTCGTCGCGATGTGAGGATGGCAGCTCCCTGCACGTAACGTTCTCAGGGAGTATATATCGCTCGCCGACGCCGGGAACGGCACAAGCCTCACCCCCGTAGCGGAACGACAGAT
This sequence comes from Spirochaetota bacterium, assembly GCA_038043445.1. Taxonomy (NCBI): domain Bacteria; kingdom Pseudomonadati; phylum Spirochaetota; species Spirochaetota bacterium. The sequence goes on along the minus strand of JBBTBY010000074.1, from coordinate 21,832 downwards.
GTCCGCGGACATGACCGTCCTCATCGAGATAGATGACCGGCACGGCGCTGGGCACATCGCCGCCGAAGTCCTCCGGCAGCGCTATCGAAGCAATGCGCGCGAGAACGGGATGTATCTTCCTCATGAACGAAGGGAACGAATCGCGCGTAACGATCATCGGCTTCGCACGCGGGTCCTTCGACGATACGCCGAACAGTTGTGCAAGCGAACGCACATCGCACGACGGCGTGTACACGGTGCGCCCGGCGAAGAGATGCCGCCCGTACCAGAAAAGCTCGGCATGCGGGTATGTCTTCCCGTCCGCGCTGAACACCGGCGTTATCGAGAACGTATCGGCATGAGCGCTCACGGCGAACGAAATATCCCCGCCGGCTGCGAAGGTGAGCACCGGACTCTGCTTCACCGCATCGACGAACGGATAATCGGCGATGAAATTCATGAAATCATGCGCCGTCTCGCCCTCAAAAAAGAGCCTGTCATCGATGCTGCCGCGGAAGACCGGCGTGAACCCGAAGAGATCATCTTTGCCGCCGCATTCGGCATACTGCGCAATACGCCCGATGAGCTCCCGCGACCCATCGCTTATCCGTTCACGGCCGCCCCCGTATCGGGCGTAGAAAGCATCCTGCAAAGCGGCGTCCTTCCCCGTGAATGCACGCATCGTATCGCGAATGCCGGAAATATAATCCGCCCTCCCGTCGTTGTGGAGCACCTCGAGCTTTACGGTATAGGTGAGTCCGCTCGCCGACGCGAGGGAAAGAGAACTGATATCAACACCGATGTTCACGATGACCGAACATCACGCGGGGCGTGCGATGCGCTTGACGGCATGCGCACGCTGGAACTGCCGGGGACTTACGCCGACATTCCTTCTGAATATGCGCTCGAAATGGCTCAGGTCGTTGAAACCGGAATCGAAGCAGACCTCGGTAACGGAGAGCGAGGCCGAGGTAAGGAGCTTCTTCGCATGCTCAAGGCGGAGGTCCGTGAGGTGCTGCACGAAGGTCTTGCCTGTAGCCCGTTTGAAGAGCACGCAGAAATATTCCTTCGTCATGTCGGTATGCTCGCTCACGATGGATTCGAGCGTCAGATGCTGGCGGAAGTTGCCCGTTACGAACGAGATGACATCGACGATGGCATGCGACTTCCGCGTATCGGCGTTCCGCGAGCGGACAGTCACATCCGCATCGTAGGCGCGCACTATCGTCACAAGAAGGTCCGTGAGCTTTGCGCGCAGCGCGACGCGGAAACCGTTCGGGCGTTTCTCGTACTCATCGATCATCTCCGCAAGGAGCGAGCGCACCTTCACCTCGGCGGTGCCGGAGAAGCGCATTTTCTCGAACCCAAAGGACGAGAACGGACGGAGGAATATATCAGCGATGACGGAATCGAGCGATGCATCGGCGTCGGAAAGGAATGCGGGGGTGAACACGCACACGGTGATATCGAAATGCTCGCCCTCGACGACGGAAAAGCTGTGCTCATGTTCGGGACTCAGGATGACCATATCGCCGGGCGTAAGCGCGTACGAATTGTCATCGAGGCGATGCACCGCGCTCCCGGCGTTCACATAGAAGAATTCGAGGAATTCATGCCGATGGGGCGGATATCCCTTTTCCTGATACCGCTTTATCATGAACGGCATTTCGCGGGAAAGGAATTGCGCCGCCGTCAATACTTTCATTGCACGCCCGTATCAGCGATTGGTGAAATTTATCGTATTCGTCCAACCCGTCATCTCGAACGGGGAATTGAACTCGCCGCGGTCCGGCGCACATCCGACGGCAACGAACAGCGCTGACGCCAGAACAAGGCATATGACCAGTATCGTTTTCATCACTTTCATGGCTTCCTCCTAATCGAACAGAATAGCTGCGCCGATACTTACCTGCAGTCCGAACGGATCGTACACGAAAGTCGCGCCATTCTTATCAACTGCAGTTCCCATATTAAAGACCGGAATCGGTATGATCGTCCCATACTTTCCTTCCGCGTAAACAACTATGTCCTCCAGGAGCTGAAAGCCGACGCCGCCGCCGGCTTCCCATCCGAGACCCATATACCAATTCCCCTCGTCTTCCGAACCGGAATCGTTGTGTATCTTGACTGCCTCCCGTATGGTAAGGAGATTGACGCCGCCGAGCAGATAAATATTAAGCATCCAAAGATTTATATTGATCCTGAGTCCGCCGCTGTAGACGCCCATGAACATATACGCTTTATCGACATTGGTCCCCATACGTCTGAATTCGGGGTGCGCGGAATAATTCACCCATTCCGAAGTACCCCACATGTCTTCGCGGTCTGCAGTGGCGTTGAACATGAATAGACCGTCCAGATAGTAACTGAACAATCCCATGCCGAAAACACCGCCGTTGAACTGATAGTTGACCGGATAGAGCGTGCCGAAATACTCGCGATCGGACGGGACGAACACGCCCATACCGAAGCGCATGCCGTTGGGCTTGAACCCGCCGTTACGCCCTGCCGATGATGATGAACCGGAGCGGCGCCGTTCGGCGGCGATGCGCTCTTCCTCCGCCTCACGCTCGCGGGCGATGCGCTGACGCTCGGCCTCGCGCCGTTTCTCCTCATCGACCTTGCGCTGCTCCTCTTCCATTTTCCGTTTAAGCTCGTTCACTTTCTGATCGACGTTCTCAATGAGCACGACGACGTCGTTCACACCGACGGCATCGCGTCCCTCGATGATGTCGCACTTGGATGCGCCCTCTTCCGCCTGAATGACGTTCAGTTTACCGATGCGGCTCCTGTCATTGAACGTTTTCCCGCTGGCGAGCTTGACCTGTTTGATGCGGTACACGTCGAATTGACTCCCCCGGTCGATCTTGTTCTTCGTCCCGAGATTGATGTATACGATATTCCCCTCTCGCTGCTCGACGGCGCCCTGAATGCGTATCTTCGCTACCATCTCGATCGCGGCGAAACGCGCTGCAAGGAGCACGCCGTCCTCGGTGGCCTCCTTCTGCTGCGTATCGATGACCGTACCCCGCTCCCCCTCGCGCATGGAGAGGATATTGATCGTTATCGCATAGCGTCCGCCGAAGCGGTTTATCGTCCCGTAAATGAGATATGATATCTGCAGAGCGCCCGCCATCTGCTGAAGGCAGGATACATTATCGCAGGCATCGCCGCCGTACTCGAGCTTTTTCGCCGTCGCCCGCTCCATGCGTTTCATCTCGGCTTCTATCGTATCGCGGTCCTTCACGCGGAATTTCCCGGCGGCGGTTATCACCGATTGTATCGCCTCGCTCACGGCGATGCCGAGCCCATCGCTTGCCCCGCCCTTGACGGCGAAACGCTGCACGGTGGCGGTAAGCTCCTCCTGTTCTTCCTGAGCCGATGCTATGGCAACAGCGCACAGCAGGAGCAGCAGTGTTCGAAGAAAACGCATGGGATCCTCCCCCGGCAATGCCGGTTATCGTGTTATCGCGAGCGACGCAAGGGCATTGGTCACCGCGGCTTCAAGCTCTTTTTTTCCGGCGGCTTCATTCTCGAACCATCCGGCATGATCGTATACGATCGACGACGACGCATCGATGACGACGACATGCGGTGTAGCGATGGTGCGTTTTGTCCTGAACTCCGGGATGTATTTTGCATAGACAATGGGCGATCTCTCGAGCATATTCCAATCAAGTACGACGGTAAGCGTTTTCCAATCGACCTTTTCCCTGCGCCCCTCGAACATGGCGTCTATTTTTTTCGCACTGAATTTCGACCCGAACTGATAATCATCACCGAAATCTCCGAGCCCCTCGACGCCGACATGGAGGAACGCCGCACGAAGTCCTTTTTCCTGATACGTATTAAGGAGGCCGATGACGAACGGTATCTCTTTCACGCAGTTCTTGCAGTCCCATGTGAAAAAGCTCATGATGAGCACTTTCCCGGAATGCTCGGACAGGGAGAATCGCTTTCCCGTGCTCACATTGCCGTAGGGAACGGTGAACGACGGCGCCCGGCGCTCGGTCGACGCGGCCATGAGCATACCAGCGGCCACAAACACCATGAGAAATTTCATTGTGGAACACTCCGCGGGGCTCAATTCGATTGATCACAACGATACAGTGAAACGCAACAAAAAGCAAGAACACGGCGGCCACGGTCATATCGCATCAGTTGACATGCCGAGGACATCGGGTATCGTATCCGTACTGCATCGCGGTCATGCCGGTGCATGCGGACGCACGTATGCTTTCAGTACTCAAGCGATTGCCCTCCTCGATCACTACGCTTCCGGCAGCGGACGCATATCCTCTCCTGGCATTGATCACGATATCGGCCGTTCTGGGAATACTCATCGTCGGGCGGATGTCCCGTTTTTTCATCGTACGCCCCGTACGCGATGCCCGCATCATCATTCCGCTCGTTCTCATATCATTCATCTTTCCCGCAATGTTCGAAGAACTGCTGTTCCGCGCGCTCATCATGCCTGCCGCCGGGGAGGCATCATCCCATCGATGGGCATGGGCGCTTCTCAGTACCGCGGTCTTCGTCGTCTATCATCCGTTGAACGGCCGTTTTCTTTTCCGGCCCGGACGCACCGTGTTCACGGACGCGCGCTTTCTCACGCTCTCAGCATTGCTCGGCGCCGCTTGTTCCGTGCTCTACCTCGTGAGCGGATCGATATGGCCGTCCATCCTTGTGCACTGGCTCTTCGTCTCCGCATGGCTTCTCATCCTCGGCGGCTATGACCGGATGTACCGGGGTCGACAATGGAATGCTCCGGCTCTTGACGGTTGACAGGGATATGGTACAGTATCGTTCACGATCATTCGAAACAGGTACGGATGTTCTTTCATTTCGATCGAACCGCCGGGGTGAGACGTCCGTCGTGTACGACGACGTTTCGGGGAGTTGCGTATGAAAGTGAACGGGTTCATGATCGGCATCGTATTCCTCGGTAGCGTTGTCACCGGCCAGGAAAACATTTTTAACGGCGGTGATGCCGCGATGCAGAAAGTGCGCAGCGCCGTTGTTCAGATCTACACAAAGGGAAAACACAAGGTCACTACGTTCCACGGCTGGAAGGAGATCGGTTCGGGTTCGGGGACGGGGTTCTTCATCAGTAAAAGCGGCGAGATAGCGACCGCATACCATGTCGTGAAGGGCGCCGCACGTATTTTCGTGACAACGGCAAAGAAGAAGGAGTATGAAGCGACCGTCGTCGGCGTCGATGCGTTGACCGATGTCGCGCTGCTTAAAGTGAATATCCCCGCCGATCTCGAAGTGCTCACGTTCGGGGACTCGGATGCGCTCAAGCAGGGCATGAAGATCATTGCCGTGGGGAACCCCGCGGGGCTTGACATGACCTTCACCTCGGGCATTGTAAGCGCCGTCAAACGGGCGGATATCGGATTATGGCCGATCGAATCGTTCGTCCAAGTCGATGCGGCGATAAATCCGGGGAATTCCGGGGGGCCGCTTCTCGACCAGAACGGATCGGTGGTCGGCATCAATGACGCGGGTATAGTGAGCCGCCCTGGTCTTAATTTCGCCATACCCTCGAAGCTCGCCGGCAGCGTCATCGATATCCTTCGCCAGGGATCGAAACCGAATCACCCGTTCCTCGGGGTCACCGTTCTCGCGCTCGATCAGAAAACGAAGGACGCGTATGGTATCGACTCTCCCGTTACTGAAGGTGCACTCGTAATGGGTGTGGCATCGGGGTCGGGGGCTGTGTCCGGAATTCGCTTTCGCGACATCATCACCCATGTAGCGGGAAAAGCCGTGATCGAGCCTCAGGACCTGCGCGCCATTTTGGCCGATAAAACGGCCGGCGATACGGTCGCTGTAGAACTTATCCGCGGCGGCGAGCGAAGCAGCATATCCGTAACGGCGGGAACGCATCCGGGCATCCCCCTGTTCGATCCAGCGACATTCTGCCGTGTGTATCTGGGATTCGATATTGCAAAAACAAATCTGAACGGGATCGACCGATTCGTCGTCGGCAGGATATATCGCTCCGAAAACGCACAGTCGGGCTCCAGTATAAAGACCGATGCGGTCATCTGGAAGGTCGCGCCGGGGTCGCCCTCGGGTATTTTCGAGGATGTTATCGATGAAGAACAACTTGCCTATGCGTTCTCCGAGTCGATTTTTGAGAACGACAGGATTGTATCGCTCGAATTCATCTTTAAGCGGGCACCGGACGACGCCGGCGGCGTCCGTGTGCGCGTTTCTGGGCCGACTGTCCGCAATTCGTTCTAGGGGTGTTTTTATGAAATATTACGCGGTTTGTATCATACTGTTCTGGGCCGCAGCGCAGGGGGCTGGTCTCGACGAGATCATGTCGCTTCCGGACGGAAAGGATAAATTTCGCTCTCTCGGAAAGTATTATTCAGAAAAGAAATTCCTCAATCGCAGCATCGGCATGTACGAAAGATTCTTTGCGGCGGGCGGAACGGCAGGGGAACTGGGAACGGTGAGCGTCCCTCTCGAGATCGTGTACGACAAGCTCGGTTCTGTCACGGTCCCGGAGTACTGGACCGTCTCCGAAGTACGATCGTCAACCGCAAGCTCGGGCGGGCAGTCAAGTTACTCATGGAACGCGTATTCGGTGTACGGCATCTCATATAGTTTCGTACACTTCCGAAAATCCGGCTCCCGCGTCTGGAATATTCCGTCATTGCAGACATCCGCTCAATCCATGTTCGAGAAGGCGTACGATACGAAATACTATTCCCGCAGCCAGCTCTACGGCCATATCCCGCGGTCGGCAGGCGATTTCTCATTTTCGCAGATAATGAACGGCGCAATAGAAAAAAACACATCGCTTGACGGCCCGGTCATGTACGGTTTTGCCGATAATAAGACCTCCCGACGGAAGGGTGCTTTTTTCGTATTGATCGAAGGGTATACTTTAAAATACTCCATCGAGGCGATGAACGACAGCTTCACCATTCTTCAGATCAATTATCCGTACTTCGATTCTGCCGAGGATACGTTCGCGCGTACGGAAATATCTTCATTCCTCGACTCCCTCCTCAAATAGGGCGTCTGATCGTCATTCGGTCCCGTCCTTGCATTTTTCTCCCATAATGATACTGTACGCCGACCCGATACGCAAGCGGATATGATGCCCCATGAGCGGTAAAGAGCACACGGATTACAAGCCTGACGATATTCTGTCGCCGATCGATGCTGCAAAGCTTCTCGGCATCGCGCGTACGACGATAAATTACTGGATACGCAAGTACGGCCTTAAGGTATCGCGCTCGCCGGGCGGGAGATACAAGATACGCTTCAGCGATCTTGAGAATTTCCTGACGCTCCACGGTGTCGGCAGCCGCAAGCGCATCAAGCGTCATGAAGGGAAATATGTCGTCGCCGTCGTCGATGCGACAAAAGCGAGCTGCGAACAGTACCGAAAGCAGCTCGCGCGCGATTTTCAGATATCCGTAGTAAAGCGGGTGACCGATCCCATTGATGAGCTTATCGAGATGCGCCCGGCGATGATAATCTTCGACCCGATGATGGGCGGCGTGGACGGCTTTTCCGTGCTCCGCCGCATGCGCGCGGCGCCCTCGCTCGCATCCACCCTCGTCATGATAATCACCAACCGAACGAACGAGGACGATGTCGTGCGCGGCTTCGACCTCGGGGCGAACGACTATGTGAAGAAACCGCAGGGCGAGAAGGAATTGAAGGCGCGGCTGCGCAATCTCCTTCGCTTCATCATCGATCTTCGATGAACGCTCAGCGCATTTCCCGCACGAACGCCCGAATGCTTTCCAGATTGAGCTCCGCAAGCCGAAGCTCGTTGAATTCCGAATCATAGAACAGCACCGAGATGTAGGGATAATACGTGATGCCGAGCGACAACGCCCCGCGGGCACGGCCGAGCATGGACAGCGTCCGCGGCTTGAACGATGTCGTTCCCGGGTCGGAAATGAATATCGATATGCCCTCGTCGCGTGTGGTAATGGCCGCATGCGGTGTATCAAGACGCTCCGTAATGATCGCCATGCCCTCGAGAACACTTTTCGATGCAACGATCGTCTTTATCTGAAAGGTAGAATCGACCGCATAGTAAAAATATTTGACCGATCTGTCATCATCGGTAAAGAGGATATGCGAGCGTCCGCGTGAATCAAAAAAAGCGGTGTATCGCCGCACCGCGGCCGGCCCGGGCAGAAGATATGACTTATAACGCCGCCGCTCATCGCGAAGCAGATAGAGAAGCTCGCCCTTCTCCGTCCGACAGATGAATCGCATCCCCTGCTCGGGGATAAACAGCCGTATATCCGAAAGCGGACGCTCACGGTATACGATGCGCGAGCGGAACATGCCGTTCGTATTGACCGCATGCCAGAGTTGGCCTTTTCCGTCAAGGAAGAACACATGAATACCGCCGTTCGTTTCGACGATGGCCTGCGGCGAACGGTAGCGCATTCCTTCGGCACGGTCCACTACATACGCATTGAACGACGAACTGCCGAGATTATCCGCATATTTCAGGGCATTGACGGGGGCATCGTAATAGACGCAGTGCGCCGATGAAAGTCGGTTATCATAATACAGCGAAAGGAGCCTTCCCGTGTTCCACCCGCTGTCGATCACCGTCGTACTTACCATGCCGCCCTTTTTCTGCAGCAGATAGGGTATTTTCTGGGCACCATCCACATAGGCACAGATAAGTTCGCCGCGGGCGTTGATGAACATATCGCTGTACTCCGTCCTCGCATCGAGCGTGGCAAGCGAATACACCTTTGCCCGAGTAAGCGTATCGATACGCAGATAACGGTAATTCTCCTTTACCGCCCCGAAAATGGCGACCGCCGCACAGAACGCTGCGGGGCAAAAAAACTTGTTCACTTTTTCTCCTCCATGCTGTTATACTACAACGTACGTTTTGGTCAATACGTTCCGGAGGTCCCCGATGAAACGCTTGGCACTTTTAAGCGCCCTTTGTGCGCTCACCATGTCTTTTTTTGCGTGTAATCGTACGGCCGATGCCGGAGCAGCGAACGATGCGCCTGCGGTAGCCGTTGCGGACACCTCGGCTACCGGCACCGTGAACGAGATAGTCGGTAAAGCCTATCTCGTGAAAGAGGGTGTCACAGCCCCCGCGGCTATCGGCGATATCGTGGCAAAAGGCACGACGATACGCACCGCGGCCGGTGCAAAGCTCACGTTCAAAGTAGAATCGGTGGGTGTGTTCAATATCAAGGAATCGAGTGAGGTCCTCGTCGACGGGCTCATCGGCGCCCCGGACAAGAACGTGCGCCTGAAGGTCACCAAGGGCAAGCTCCTCGTCGGCATACGGAAACTCGTCAAGGATGAATCGGCGATAATAGAAACGCCGTCCTCCATCGCCGCCGTACGCGGGACATCGTTCGTCGTCGATTCATCCTCTCAAGACACGAAGATAAGCGTTCTGACCGGCATGGTGAACGTAAAAAGCGACAAGGGCAACGTGGACGTCAACGAGCTTAAGGAAGTGACCGCCACCGCTGACGGCAAGATAGAGCTTGTGGCCATCACCAAGGAATCGCTTTCGGACGTGAAAGAGATAGTCACCATGAAAGATCTCGGCAGCATCCGGGACGTCGGGGCGCTTAAGGACAATCTCAAGAAACTGTCGCTCATGCTCGAAGCGAAGGATGACGGCGCGGTCGGCAAGGCCGATGTCCGTATCGACGCGGCGGATATCAAAGCGCGCGAAGCGATGCAGAAGGGCGACATGGAAGCGACAACCGAGGTCGATGCCAAGACACGGAAGAAATTCGACGAAAGCAAAGAGCTCATGATCAAGGACAAAAAAGAATACTAGAGGGCTTTACCCTCTGCACTGCCCCTCCCCGGCTTGTGAACGGGAGGGGCTTTTTTTATATGGGAAAAGGGCATTCTTTTCGCTCAAGCATTTTAACGATCGCTCGATAATTATAGTAGTATTTCCCCCGAGGAGCACCCTATGCTGCGATCATTATGGACGGCCGCGACAGGCATGAACGGCATGCAGTTCAAGGTCGACACTATCGCCAATAACCTTGCGAACGTGAACACGACCGGCTTCAAGAAATCGCGTGCCGATTTCGAGGACCTCCTCTATCAAACGCTGAAGATCGCGGGCACGCCAGCGACGGAAGACACGGTAGTACCTACCGGTATACAGGTCGGTCTCGGCGTAAAAACGGCCGCTACGCAGAAGATGTTCCATCAGGGCTCGCTCCAGGCAACCGGCAATAAGCTCGATCTCGCCATCGAGGGCGAGGGCTTTCTCCGCGTGCAATTACCCGACGGAACGGTCGCGTACACCCGCGACGGCTCGTTCAAGATAGATTCGAACGGCCAGCTCGTCAATTCCAACGGATACAAGCTGTCCCCCGATATCGTCATGCCCGAGGGATTCGAATTCGATAAGATCACGATATCGCAGGAAGGCACGGTGGAAGTGACCGTCGCCGGGAGCGATGAGATACTTGACGTCGGGAACATCAATCTGTACCGCTTCGTCAATCCGGCAGGGCTGACCGCGCTCGGCGGCAATCTCTACAAAGAGAGCGTGGGCTCCGGTGAGGCGATAGAGGGCCAGGCGGGCACTGAAGGCCAGGGCAAGGTGCATCAGGGCTTTCTGGAAATGTCCAACGTCAAGGTCGTCGACGAAATGGTCGATATGATCGTGGCTCAGCGCGCCTATGAGATGAATTCAAAATCGATATTGACGAGCGATAATCTGCTCAATACCGTCGTCAATCTCAAACGCTAGACCGCGCTGTAATGCTCAAGCGCTGACCGGTTCTCCGGGATAGCGCGCACCGTTCTCCATCAGAATAACCGGTATTCGAAACCGGCCCATGCTGAAATGCCGCCGCGCCAGTACTGCGTGACGGTGACACCGTAAAATTCGGGAGCGGTAAGCGTGAACGACGGCATATAATTCACACCCGCCATTGCGCGTATGCCCGGCGCTATTTTCAGATCGAGTGCCGCCTGTATGAGAGGGATTATCATCATAGTGTCCATTACCATGTGGTTCTGATCAAATACGTTCGGCACATTGCGTATCCTGTTTTGTCCGTCGCCGGAACCGCCCATGAAGGCGAATTCGCTCCCGATCCGAAGGCGAAGAATGTCTTTCACATCGCCGAAAAGACCGGTTATAGGCAGCGATACGCCGACGTAGGGAAAGATCGGAATGCCGCGAAAGCCCTGCACCATCATGGAATTCGTTGTGAGCGTTTCATTTATATACATATTGGTGAACGCCGTGGTCTCAAGACCGATCGTGGCATCACCTGAGAATTTCGCCCCGATGATGAATCCGATATCGATGTTCGGTATCGTGAAGTCGACAATAATGCCCGCCATGCCCGCACTGAATGCCGGTCTGCGCAAGGCATAATTCGAACTTGTACAGATGGCGTTGCTGATATTCACGTTCGCGCCGATGCTGTATCCTTTGTAGTATTCGGCGGCAAAGGTGATCGAAACCCCTGCTATCAGTTTATCTTCATAGGTATACCGCTCGACGAAGACGACGGCGCCGGAAGCAACATCAACGGCCTTTATCATGATGGCAATGCGTTCTCCGAATATGCCTGAAAGCTGGGGATATACGAAGAAGAACGCATCAACCCCGGCCATACGCCCCATCTGTTTCACGCTTGCAACATCGATAGCGCCGGACGCGGATAGTTCAAGCTCTTTCAGCACACCGCCGTCGGGGGTGCCCGCCTCGTCGCGGTCGACGATAGTGAGCTTCGCCTTTCTGAGCGCGGCGATGACGAGACGTTTGACCATCTTATCGCTGTAGCGGTTGTTTGCGTCCTTCATGACGCCGTATACCGCGACATTGCGCATCTTTTCCGGCAATGCCCTTTTTGCATCGATGGAGAACGGCACGAGCGACTTCTCTATGCCCTGTTCCGAAATGCCGAACGCCGCGGAGGCGATGGCGAATGCGATAAGTATCGTTGTGTATTTCATGATCGCCCCCTTATTTGAAGAGATAGTAGATGATGCCGGCGCGCATACGCATATTCTGTATGAACACCCTGTCGTCGGCTGTTTCGCCTGCGCTTATCGGGAACGGAAGATAGATGACCTCGGCAAAGAGAGAAATGTCCCGTATCGGGGATACCTCAATACCGCCGACAAGGGCCATGGCCGCACCGCCGAACATGAGTATGCCGTTATCAACACCCTGCATCGGCTGCCAGTTGATGAGGTTCGTCGCCGACGATTCAGATTTGTAAGGCCAGCTGCCGACGTACAGCCCGCCGCCGACGTACAACCGGACAATGTCATACGATGAATTGAAGAATTCGGAGAGATGTACCTTGAGCACGAGCGGGAATACCAGGGATTCCATGGCGGGCTGCGGGGTGAACCGCTTCAGCACGCCGTTGTTCGTAATAACCACCGGTACAGTCGATGGACGGAAAAGATCGATGCCGACCGTGAATATCATGCTGAGCTCAAATGCTCCGAGCGGTTCTGAGAGCATCTGCCCGAGTGTGAAGCCGAGCTCGAAGAAATGCCCCGTCGGTGCGGGGAATGTGACCGTAGTGCCGCCGCCCCAGATATAGGGCTGGCAGATGACATCGTTGGGAAGCCCATACCCGCCGCGGAAGCCGAGCTTGAACGTACCGTAGAGCTCGCCCTTGAATTCATCCTCCCAGATGACAACCGCGCGCTCGACATGCGTCATTTTTACCGATGCGGTGATAAGCCCTTCGGATTGTACTTCAATATCTATTGTTATGAGCGCATCGACACCGATGAGTTTGCCTATCTTCTCTTCGCCGCCGGCTCCGGTGAGCGAGAGCTGCTGCTCCTTGAGGAGAATATCGAGTGCCTGACGCTCAAGGACGACGAAACGCCCGTAGCGGGAAAGCATCTGCATGAACTGCGCTTCGAACGCTTTATCATTGATGTCGAACGCGCCGCTGACATTCACTTTTTGTATCGCGACCGATCGTATGCCGGTCTTATCGATGCCGGCGAGTGAACCGGGGATGAAACGCAGGAGATTCTGCACGAGCTGCGCCTCGGTCGTTATCGTCCTGCCGGTCTTTCGGACGGGGGCGACCTCGTCCTGCTTGGGCTGCACGAGATCGATCATGCGTTTGATGCGCTTTTTCGGTATCGTAAGGACGCCGAAATCGGTCTTCATCTTTATCGTATCCGCATCCACGTCCTTTACGGGACCGCGCGCGACATCGCCGTTGTCGAGCCAGATGATCTTATCGGAGGGCATTCCGTCCTGAGCAAGGCCCAGTGCAGCGAACATGATGCCGAGGAGGATGGCCTTTCTCATAATTCCACTCCTTAATGTAAGAACAATCGATAGCGTCCAACGAAAGGGCGTCACTGAGAACGACATCCCGACGAAGTGCAGTATACTACTGCGATGCGCCCGAGTCAAGTTTTCGAACTGAGCCTCTTGAAATTTTCCGGGACAGCGCATGACAACGGGCCTGCAATGCACATCGCTCGCTATGACACCGCTATTCCCCGGGGTCCGATGCGGCTGCGTCAGAACGGACATGCGCTCTCCAATGATCGTACTCTTTCGGCAACGCAAGCACGCTGCCGGGGAAATGAAAACGGCAGGGGGCACGCTCTGTTCCGCGGAGTATGAGTTCCTCCCGCGTCTGCGGGCATGCGGCAGTTGGTGTCTGCCCGCTCATGGTGCATACCGAACATCTCTCTACAGACTCCGGCATCGGGAATACCGAGGGCACAGCTTTCTCGTTCAACGAAAGGAATGCATCGTAGAGTATCGGGAGCGCCCCGCCGCCGCCGCTTACATGCTCCATGGCACTGCCGTGAAAATCGCCTATCCAGACGGCAACAATATGGTCGGGTGTCAGGCCCACCGCCCACGCATCGCGGAAATTCTTCGACGTCCCGGTCTTGACAGCGATGTCGAACGGAAAGATGATGCCGCGGGGATCGGGGAACGCGCGAAGACGCGCATTGCGGTCGGTAAGTATGTTCACGATCATATATGCCGCTTCCGGTGACACGACCCGACGCTTATTCCCGGCCGGCACCGAGTGTACGGTTCCGCCGCCCGAACGCACTGCTGATACATATGATGGAGGGATGTAATATCCTTCGTTCGCAAATACCGTATACGCGCCGGCAAGATCGGCAAGACGCACCTCGGCGGTACCGAGCGCGAGCGATACGCCGTAGTATGAACCATCGCGGCGTATCGTCGTCAGCCCCGCGCGGATAAGGAGCTGCCGGTATTCCTCCACGCTGTACCGGGCAAGCCATTTGACCGCAGGCACATTGAGCGAGGACGCGAGCGAGTCGCGTATCGATACGGGACCGTGGAATTTCCTGTCGAAATTCTCGGGGCTATACTGCCCCCCGGCCACCGGTATCGATGTGGGAACATCAGCGATGATATCGGCGGGGGAATTGCCCTTGTCAAGAACATAGGCGTACAGGAACGGCTTGAGCGCCGAGCCGGGCTGCCGAAGCGAACGCGCCCCGTTTATCATCCCGGCGTTCTCCTCGTCGAGGTAATCGAGTGAGCCTACCATGGCGCGCACCTGTGCGGTTTTCGCATCGAGCACGATGAGCGCCGCGTTCGCCGCATTGCGCGATGCAACCCGCTTCAACCCGTTGCGGAGCACGGTCTCCATGTTGCCCTGCACAGAAAGATCGAGCGTACTTGTCGCGGAGAGAGCATCCGGAAATCGCGTGCGCATGCTGTCGCGGATATACAATGCGAAATGGGGCGCGGGGAACGCCGTGGAACGCTCTTTCACCGCTATGCCTTCGGCAATGGCCATGCGATGATCTCGCTCGCTCAAGAGTTTTTCCGCTCGCATGCGCACAAGTACGTATCGCCTGCGTTCATCGGCGCGGGAGAAGCGGCGGTAGGGATCGAATTTCATCCCCGACTTCACAATGCCGGCAAGAAAAGCCGCCTCCGACGGCGTGAGCGTTCGTGCGTCCGTACCGAAGAAGCGGCGCGCGGCCGCCTCGGGGCCGTAGGTATTATCACCGAAAAAAACACCGTTCATGTAAGCGATGAATATCTCCTTCTTCGAGAACGACCGCTCATAGCGCAGGGCAAGGAATATTTCCTCTGCTTTACCAAAAAGATTCTTCGGCACGCGGTGTACGCGTCGTACGAGCTGCTGCGTTATCGTGGAGCCGCCGGAAACGACACGCCGGCCGATGATGTTCTGTGTCGCTGCACGGAACAATGAGATGATATCGACGCCATGATGAGAGAAGAACCGTTTATCCTCGACCGCAACGACGGCGTTGATGAGATGGGGGGATAATCCCTCGTACGGGACGGGAATATGCACGCCGCCCTCGCTAGGGAGGAATGTCTTGATGTGCATGCCGTGCCTGTCGTACACGGTGAAGGCATTGCCGAAGCCGTTGGCAAGGAGCGAACGGTCGACGGGAGTGTTGAGATAAGAATTTATTTTGAGAAAGCAGAAAACAAGGAGGATGAAAAGAATAACCCCTATCCCCAGGATCACACACTCACCCCCTCTAACTCCCCCTCTCTCACAGGGAAGTGAGAGAGGGGGAGAACCGGTTCCCCTTTTTCTTCTTCTATTTATGTTCTTTGAAATCATAACAGGCATACGACAATAAAAAACTCTTATATGAGAGCCCCCTCTCTCACATTCCTGTGAGAGAGGGGGCAGGGGGTGAGTGTCCTACTTCACTTCCACGAACGACTGCCCGTGATATCCGAACACATCGGGCGTGTACATCTCCTCCGCTTTCGTCGCCGGGAGCGCGTATGTACCCGGGGTCACCGCCCGCAGGACGTAGCGATAGACATGCTCGCCGGGCGTGAGCGAATCGGCGAAGGCGAGCACGCGGTCATCGTAATTCTCGAAATGATTGAACGATCCCCACCATCGCCCTGTGGTCTTCACATCCTTGTATGCGGTCTGGCTTTCGGTGGCGAAATTGCGATTGAGCACGATGAACCCCGCCGGGATGGGATCATCAAGGACGACGAAATGGCGTTCACGCGGGGCGCGCACGGTCACCACTGCAACATAATCGGTGCCGCGGGTGAACTGTTTCCCGTCGACGACGCGTCCGTCAACGGTCTCATACCGTTTTGCCACCGCAATACCCTCGTCGCGTGATGCAAGGAGTTCGCGCGGCGCGTAGGCGAGCTTCAATCCGTAATAGAGACGCCCTTTCCCCGTGCGTGAAACGGTAAGATCGAACGGTGCGGTACGATCGAATCCCGAGAAGTCGAAGGACTTCGTCACCGCGCTGTCCGTTCTGGACGCGAACGATCCGGTGAAGAGCGTCTTCCCCGCGGCGGCTATCTCTGCGGTAAGCCGCGGGGCATCCTTTTCGTAGACGGAAAGATATGCGTTCATCGCGGCAAAGGCGCTCACATTGTCCTGCGTACTGTCGAAACAACCCTTCTTCTGGCGCGTCATAACGAGATAATTGACGAGCTTCTCGCAGAGCGGGTTCTGTGTCCCCGTCTCCATGAGCGCAGTGAGCACAACGGAGGTGTCGCGCACCGCCGACGAATGTATCCAGTACATCCCCTCGCGCATGCTGTCGTCACAGCGCGCGGTCGTACCCGTCACCTCGATGCCGTTGAAGAGGGACTGCTTCACTTCCTCTATGTACTCGCTCTGATACTTCGCATGATGGAGCGCCATGAGAAGGTTCGCCCTCGCATAGAGCGTCAGGTCCGGTTTCTTCGCGATGAGCGATGTGAGAAGCGCCCGGTCAGGCTTGCCGCCGCGAGCGAGCACATACGCGATATATGCATCGATGGAATCGAGGCAATATGAGGAGAACGGCAGATCGCGTCGATACTCCTTGCTGCGCGCATAATTCGCGAGATACTCGACAGCGCTCTCAAAAAGCGATCCATCGATATCGATATCGGCCGCTTTCGCCGCAAGCATGAAGTGTATGGCGTACGCAGTGAGCCACGGGCTCGTCCATGCGCTTCCCGGCCAGTAGGAGAAGCCGCCGTCCGCGCGCTTGTAATCGTTCATCACCTTTATCACTTCATTGACTATCGCATCAAGCTCATCCGCGCTGTAGGCGGTGAGCTTCATCGATGTGATGAGCTCTTTCGAGAGCACTATCGGCATGACCTTCGATATCTTCTGCTCGAGGCAGCCGTAGGGATACCCGATGAGATAATCGATGCCGCCCTTGAGCCCCGAGAACGCCGAGGGAGAGAGCGTCGCAGTGAACGCGCCGGCGCCCGCGAACACTTCGTTCGCCGCGGGTATCTTCACCGATTCACGCACCGGTGCGTCAAGAACGCTCCCGACAGTGGCGACCGTTTCTGTCATGCGCGGCACCTTCACGGGGAATGTCGTTTCGACGGCATCACTGTTCGCGCCCGCCTTCGCCGCAATGCGTACCTTCACGGTGCCCGGTGTTTCGCATGCTATGGGGAATCGCACATCAGCGGAACCGTTCACCGGCACTTTCACGGTGCGTATCTTGATGCCTTGTATCTCTGCTCCGGTCAGCTCCATCTGCACGGCTATCTCGGCATCCTTCTCGGTGTAATTGTATACCGTGGCTCCCGCCTCGAAACTATCGCCGGTAATGGCGAATCGCGGCATCGTCGGTTTCAGCATGAGATATTTCTTCACGATGACAGCACTCTCGCCCGAACCGAACCGCGACGCAGTGTCAGCGGCTATCACCATAACGCGGAACGTGGTGAGATTATCCGGCACGCTGAAGCGCACACTGCCGTTGCCGTTCTTGTCCGCACTAATGGACGCTTTATAGAACGCCGTTGAGAGGAAATTCTTTCGGAACGAGAACATATCCATACCGAGCTCGCGGCGCCGCCCGACGCCCTCATCCATCTCGCCGCCGCCGCCGGGATTCTCGCCTTTCTTGCCGAAATTGCGCTGCCCGATAATGGCAAGACGCGAGTCGACCGAAAGTACGCCGAGGGGCCGCGGGCCATAGAATGCGTCGAAGAAATCCGGTGTCTTGTAGCCTATGAGGTTGAGCACACCCGCATCGCAGACGGCCACTTCGCATTCCGCGGCGACGGGACGGTTCTGCCTGTCCTTCACGGTGAACGAAACCATGAGCGCTTCGCCGGGCGAACGCGTCGCATGGTCGGTCTTCACGGCTACGGCAAGACGCCGCTCTTCCGGTGCGACATTGATCGATGCATAGCCAATCTTGAACGACGGTTTGCCGAGGTCGGCATCGTTGGTAAGCGTTCGGTTCTCGACGCGGCCCTTCACGAGCGCGGCACCGATGTATACATTGGGAAGATATGACGTTCGTACCGGCACATCGATGACGCATGCCGTCCCCCTGAGGTTCGTGACCCATGAGGTGAGCACATGCTCGCGCTCTACGGTGATAAGCGCCGTGCATTCGTCATACGGCGATTTGATGAGCACGCGCGCCGTTTCCCCGGGCGCGTAATTCTCCTTCTCAATAACAAGATCGATGCGGTCGTCGTTCTTCATCTCCCAGGGGACATAGCCCCCGCCGAACGCATAGAAGTACTCATCGGCGCACACCGTCCGTCCGCGCGCATCCTTCGATGTGAAGCGCATGATATAGAGCCCCGCTAGCTCCGGTGTGAACGAGAATATGCTCCCGCCCTTGCGTACCGTAACGCTCGCGCGCGTGATAAGGTCATCGACCTTCTCGCTTTCCCACTGGGCGCGGCCGTTCACCCCCGCGACGCGCTTGGACTGCCAGTAGCGCCGGTATACGGCGACATCGACCGCATCGTTGTCGCGCCTTGTGCCGTCGGGGTTGGCGGTGATGACCTCTATCGACGAGGGCTTTTTCGTCTCGACGAAATAGTCGCGCCGCTTGACGCCGATATAGTACTCGCTGCCATGCACGAGGATCGCCTTGCGTCCGCTCACGCGCTCTTCGTTCTCGCCGTACACGGTCGCCTCGAAGCTTACGTTCATGGCATGCACGCTCCCGTCAAGTACGAGCTTCACGGGGACCTGCGCCTCGCCTTTCGCGTTGAGCATCGCATCCGCCTCGCCGATGCGTTCGCTCCGTGCCCCGTAGTCGTCGTTCTCGAACCAGTGCATCTTCGCGAAACGGAAACCCGCATTGTTCGGCGGCGAATAATAGGTCTCGTTGGCAGTGACCGTATAATGCGCTTTCTTATCCGCCATCGGCGCGCCGAAAAGATACCAGCCGTTGATATGGAAAAGCGTTTCATCGCCGAAGAAATAATTCCTGTCGTCGACGGCGACGCGCGTTTCGAACGAGAGCGGCTGGAACATCTCCACGCGGAAGCCGCCGTAAATGGAGAACGTCTCTTCCTCTTCCGTCTCTTTCTGTTTGAGCTTGTCGATGATGTTCTGTGCGGCGTTCTTCGGGGCGCGTTTTTTCATCACGGTCATCGAATAGCTCCCGGTGGGGGCGTCCTTCGGTACGGCAACATCGAACGCGAATGTGCCGTGATCGCTCGCGGTGAGCGTTCCGTTCGTGATCTCATTATACCGCGAATCGGTTATCTTATAGGAGAAATGCATGTTCTTCGGCGTCGACCAATCGCTGCCCGAAAGGACGCGTGCGGCGCCTTTGCAATGCACCGTCTCCCCAGGGCGGTAAATGCCGCGCTCGGTATGCACATCGCCCGCATGCGTGGGATATCCTTCATACGAATACGGTATATCGAATTCCCAGGGCGATACGCCGGTCTCCCACGTGCTGTTGATGTACGCTTCGTCCTTCTTCTTGTCGTCGGACGCGAATATCCATTGCCGCGGCGTATTATCGCCCATGGAAAGCGTTGCGAAGCCGGGCAGATGCGCCGTGCCGTCATTGCCGGTCTTGCCGCTCCAGAGCTTCCTGTTCCTATCATCGCGTAGTTCGATATCTATTTTCGGGGCGGGGGCGCCGTTCTTGAGCGAGGTGACGAAAACGAAATTCGAAACACCGGAAAATTTCGTCGTAATGCCGAGATCGGTCATCTGCAGGAACGGCGTGTAATTCATATTCCCCCGTTCATGCTCGCCGGAGACCTTGAGCGCGAGATAGCCGTACTGTCGCTGTCGCGGCACGAGACCGAACGCCTTTTCCATAAGATGCGGCGCAAGATCGAGCGGCACGACATGATATTCATTGCGCGTCACCTCCGGCCTGAACGGGAGCGAGAGCTGATAGGAGAATTTTTTCGCGAACTCGGCGACCATCTTCGACGTCGGCTTATCGTCGGAATCGTATCCGTCGCGCCAGAACGAGTACGGTATGATATCGTCGCGCGCGATGACCTTCGACTCGACCGTTATCCCCGCGGGGTTTATCACGGTCACGGGGATGCGACGCCCCTCATATGCCTCGATGATGCCGCTGCCGTCGGGGAGCGAGAAATACGGGAGATAGGAACCGACGGTGAAGCGCACCGCTACATCGCCCTTCAATGACTGCCCGATATCATCGACAAGGCCGGACTTTATCGTAAGCGCATAGGTCTTTTCGGGCACGCAGGTGAGCGATAGACAGAACTCGCGTGACTTCCATTCCTCATACTCCTCGGCGGCTATGACGATGCTCGGCGAGAACTCAAGATGCTTGATAAGCTCGCGGTATTTCACCGGATTGGAAAAGGTGAGCCTGAGCACATCGCAGTCGCCGTAATTACGCGGGAGTATGTTCTGCATCGTTTTACCGGTATAGGCGAAATCCGCGTACGTGATGAATGATACGCCGGCATCCTCGCGGAGGCCCAGGTCGCCCTCGAGCGCAGGATGTCCTTTCTTCACCGAAACGGCGATGCGCGCGCCCTTTGCGAAACGCTCCATCGGTTCGACGACAAGTATCCCCTGAAGCTCCGTGTCCTTGAGCTTGCGCGCCGTCGATGCGAAGTCTCCCTGCACGGAATAACGCACGGTGAATCTTTTCGCGATGCCGTTCTCAAGGAGTGCGATTGAATTCGCGGAGGCGACAACGGGCATATTGAAATAGAGGAATATCTTCGCATCCGGACGCAGCGGATTATTCCCGTTGGGATCATTATACGGAAATGAATTGAGAAGCCGCGGCCGCGGTGTATCGAAGCTCCATGTATGCTCACGCTGCATCCTCTGCCCGCTCACGGCGGTAAGCGCGCTCAGCACGGCGGTATATCGCGTGTTCTTCGTGAACGGCTTGTCCGGTGTAAAACTTATCGTCGATGTGCCCGTCCAGCGGAACACGCCGCTCGCCGCAGGGGTGAACCGCATCGGGCCGTCAGTGATGGGCGCATTGAGCTTCGCGAGTACCACCATCGGCTCGCTGAACGTCACGCTCACCGTGTTCGCCGTCGTATCGCCGACGGGTATCGTTGCAAGAACGGTCAGCGCCGCGTGCACCGATGCGGACGCAACAATGAACAGAACAGACAGAAGAATGGAAACATGACGACGCATAAGTCCCTCCGGGCCGACGTGGAAGTATACCGTGAAACGGGGAAAAATGTAACCGAGGGGAGGCAGTATATCGCTCAGTGCCTGTCCTCGATCATCGTATACCTGTCAAATACTAATACGTAAGAATACGAAAAATCTTACAGGAATTGTCCGCTGATAGCGCCAGCGCCTCTATGCGGTGTATGCCTGCCTCGCCTCCGCCGCGACTGATGCAAAATTACCAGATACCAGCCAGCAGAACCCCGGAGAACAGCGGGTTGCAACCCGCTGTTCTCTCTATTTTGCGACAGTCTCCTGCTGCTTCTTGCTTTTGTCCCAGAAAGCGGTATAGTTATATTATTGCGGGAGGAACCTATGACGAAGTCATTAAGCGCAATTATACATAAAGAGGGCGTTCTCTACGTTGCAGAATGCCCCGAAGTCGGCACCGTAAGCCAAGGCTAGTCGATAGAAGAAGCAGT
>JBBTBY010000073.1:6158-22174 GCA_038043445.1 Spirochaetota bacterium | reverse complement strand
ATCCAATCTCGCCGCCCGCATCGATTTCATGAGCCGCTCTCGGTACGCATTCGGCATGACGGAGATACGCGCTGGCTTTGCGACCGGACCCCTCTTCGATGCGCGAAGCCCCGATATCCCCGTGTCGCTCCTTGGTACGTTCTCGTTCATCAAGCCGTTCACGAGCGAGCTTCGCTTCGATATCGGCGCGTGCTGCGCGGTGACCTTAAGCGGCCCGTTCAGGGACCTTTCCTATCACGCAGGCATCGTGCTTTCCCATGACGGCGAGAACAATGCGCTTCTGCGCTACGCGGACGTACGCATCTCCTACGAATACATCGCCACCGCGCTTTCAGCGATACGCATCGGCACGGTGCTCGAGATGCCGTTCAAGCTCTCCGTACTCCTCTTCGAATGGCGGCAGGAAGCGATGCTCCGCGTCACATCATCGACGGGGTTCTTCATCGAAGAAGCGCTGTTCTTCGACCTCATGAGCATTGCCAAGGCGAACCCCCTGGTCGTGCAGCTGTCCGATGAATCGGTATTGCTCGGGGTCTCGGCACGCGCGTTCTACAATACGTTCGGGGCTATCGCCAACACGCTCGCATTCGGCGGCGCAGTTACGCTCGCTTGGCGGTTCTAGGCCATGCGCGCGCGGAAATCACCATCGATAATCGCACTTACCGTATCATTTCCCTCCCCTCGTTCGGAAGACATCGATAATGCCATGGGCGCGGGTGTCCCGTCGTCGCTCGGTTTTTCCATCGACACCGAGCATACCGATCCCGCGCATGCAAAGCTCCGCGTTTATTTTCCCGACGATGAGGCACGCCGTGTCGGCGAGGCCATGCTTACGGGCGTGTTCGCATCGCTCTCGCTCCCGTTCGCCGCGCATCGCGAGACGCTCATTGAAGAACATTATCTCAATGCGTACCGGCAATTCCTCATGCCGCTGTGCATCGACCGATCGCTGTGGGTGGTCCCGTTCTCGCGCGACCGCTTCACTGAAAAGAAGCTCCCTGCGGTCTATATCGATCATCAATACGCGTTCGGTACCGGCACGCACGCGACGACGCAGCTCGCGCTCTCGCTCCTCATCGCACACGTAAAACGCGGGAAGAGCCGCATAACGCTCGCGGATATCGGCACCGGCAGCGGCATTCTCTCCATCGCCGCCATGAAGCTCGGCTACCGCGAGGTGAGCGCGGTCGACATCGAGGAAGCGGCGGCATCCTGCACGCGCGACAATGCCCGCGACAACGGCGTAACGCTCAAGCACATCGCCGTCGGCAGTACGGATACGCTCGCCGGAAGCCGGTTCGATACGGTGGTGATGAACATAGAGACCGAGGTCATACTCTCGCTCATCGACAGCGCCGTGCCCCTCGTTCATGACGGCGGCGCGCTCATACTTTCGGGCATACTCGCCGCGCGTACGCGCGAGGTCGATGCGCGCATACGAACGCTCCCGCTCAGGATAGTGCGCCGCAAGACGAAGGGCGACTGGCACGCCATGCTCCTCCGGAGGACGGCGTGAACGTCATGTCATGGGCGACATTCATCATACTCCCCGGCATAGGGCTTGTGTTCGCCATCATCTTCACCGTCGTGTTCTTCCTGCATCGGAAGCTTCGCTATCACATCTGGTTCGCTGCGTTCGCGCTCGCTGCGGCGCTTTCCATCGCCTCATCGGCGGTCGTCCGCGAGAGCGGTCACCTGCGCACCGTCATTTCCTTCCACAATCTCACCGTCATCGCGCTCATGATAGCGTGTTATGCATGGAGCGGGTTCGTGATACGCCTCCTCGCGCTGAGCGATCGCACATCGCGCATGTTGAAGCTCATCGTCACCATCATATCGATCCCGCTCGCCGTCATCGCGCTCCTCGCACCGCTCGGCATATACATTCGCGGCGCCTTCATCCATGCCGAACGTTTCATCCATGCCGCATACGCAGGTCCCTGGTATCTCCCGGTTTATATCGGCGCCTCTGCCATATTCACCGCCACGCTTACGCTCCTCATCGTCAACTATATGCGGCATCGCCTGAGCATAGACCGCCGCTTCGGTCTTTTCTTCATTCTTGCATCGGTCCCGCTGCCAGCCGTAACATGCGTTACCTCGGTAGTCCTCGCACGCGGGGGCGAGGTGAGCATGTTCGTCATGGGCTACGGCCTTACCACGACCGTCGCGCTCACCGGTTACTGGCTCATCTACAATATCATGCACGTCTATGATGACCTCCACCGCTCGCATCTCTCGATATCATACTTCCTCGAGAAGACGCGCGTCAAGAACCGCGAGATGATACAGGCGCTCGCCACCACGCTCGAAATGCGCGACAAGTACACGGCGGGGCATTCGGAGCGGGTGCGGGACTTCGCCTTCGTGATAGCCCGCGAGCTTTCCCTCGACAATGAAACGCGCGCGGTGATAAACACCGGCTGCATACTGCATGATATCGGCAAGATCGGCGTATCCGAGAACATACTCAACAAACCGTCCATGCTCGATTACGAGGAATATCAGGACATGAAGAAGCACGTTTCCATCGGGCGTGATATGCTCTCGTTCCTGGAGGATTTCATCCCCTACCTCGAGATAATCTACTACCACCACGAACGCATCGACGGCCGCGGTTATCCCGAACGCCTGAAAGGGGAATCCATACCCCTCCTCTCGCGCATCGTCGCGGTGGCGGATACGTTCGATGCGCTCACCTCCGACCGCGTGTACCGCAAGGGGGTATCGTTCGACAAGGGCTGTCAGATGCTCCTGCACTTGAAGGGCACGCAGCTCGACGGCCCCCTCGTCGATATTTTCGTGAAAAAAATATCATCGATATACGGCTTTCCTATCGATGCCTGACGGAGATGCAGATGAAACAGTATGATGCTATCATTATCGGCGGCGGCCCTGCGGGGCTTACCGCACTCCTCTATCTCGGACGCGGCATGGCGAACACCGTCCTCCTCGAAGCGGCCGGTGTCGGGGGACAGATGCTCCTCACCGATGCGATCGAGAACTACCCCGGGTTCCCGGGCGGTATTCAGGCGTTCACGCTCACCGAGCAGATGGAGAAACAGGCGCGCGAATTCGGCGGGGCGATAGAAACGCTCGAGGTCGCATCGATAGAAAATATCGATACGCCCGTCAAGAAGGTCGTCTGCGCTACCGGCGAAACGTTCGAAACGAAGGTGCTGATACTCACACCGGGGGCGAAGGCGCGTGATCTCGGCGTCGCCGGTGAAGAGCATTTCAAGGCGCGCGGCGTTTCGTACTGCGGCACCTGCGACGGGGCGTTCTTCCGCGACAAGACGATAGCTGTCGTCGGCGGCGGCGATACCGCGTTCGACGAAACGGTGTTCCTCACGCGCTTCGCGAAGAAGATATATCTCGTGCACCGCCGGAAGGAATTCCGCGCAGCGCCGATATCGATCGACCGGGTACGCAAGATGGAGAAGGTCGAATTCGTCCTCGATACCGTCATCGATGAGATATACGGAGAGCAGACGGTCAAAGGCATACGGACCAGGAACACGGTGAGCGGTACCACGGGCGATATACCGCTTGACGGTGTGTTCATCTTCGTCGGTCTCGATCCGGTCACCGGCTTCCTTGCAAAAAGCGGCATCACTATGACGCAAAGCGGCTACATCATCGTCGACCGCGACATGAAGACGAATTTCCCCGGCGTATACGCAGCGGGCGATGTCATCGAGAAATCGGAGCGGCAGATAGCCACTGCTGTCGGCGATGCTGCCACCGCCGCCTGTCAGGCGATCAAATACCTCGACTCGCTCAGGTGATGCATGGCTTCCGATGAACCGGTAAAAAAGCGCCGCCGCTCCAAACGCCTCGTAAAGGACGACGGCGTACTCCCGAAGTCTGTCTCGGAGGAATTCGACATGGCGAGCGCCGCCATGAGTCCGAGTGCCGATCCGAACGAGAACGATTCACTCGTCGATTTCCGCGCTATCGAGAAGAATCTGAAGATAAAAAGCCAGACGTATGCCGGGGTACACCCCATACCGATAAAGAACATCGTCGGCAGTCTCGGGCGATACGATAATTTCAATGCGCAATTCCTCCCCAAGGACTGGCATGACCGCGGCAAAGCAGCCGGGGTGCGCTCGATGAACGAGCTTGAAACGGAATTCCCGCCGATCAAAGTATATGAGGTCCACGGCAAGTATTTCGTCGTCGACGGGCATCACCGCGTCATGGTATCGGTGGAACGGAAAAAGGAATTCATCGATGCCGAAATAACGCGCGTGGAATACGAGGTCGACCTTGCAAGCGGAAAGGAATTCCCCGCGATGACAGCGATAACCAGAAACCTCCTCATTTCCATCGAAGCAGAGGCGTTCGCGAAACAGACCGGGCTCTATGATGAGATGCTCCGCTATCCATTGGCCGTTACCGAAATATCAAGTTATGCAAAACTGTTCGACTATATCACCGAGCTCGGCAATTACCGCAGGGCGCAGGGCTTCGATGAACCGCTTACGCTCAGTGCGCTCGAGTGGTACCGCAAGAGCTTTCTCCCCGCGGCACACGTCATCGTCGACGAGCATATACTCGACCGTTTTCGCGGGCGCACGGTGGCCGATCTTTATGTATGGATGCGCATCCATCAGGGATATCTGAGCGATACGGGCGAAGCGGATGTCGGCTTTACCGAAACGAAAGAGGACTTCGTGAGGAAATTCGGCCACGACTACATGCTCGGCGTACTCCCCGACCTCATGATGCAATTCGTCCGCGCCGCGGTGAGATCCGTGCGCGATGTGCTCCCGGACGCCTGACGTGCTCACCATACTCGCGGTAAGCGATCAGAAGGAAGAGTCGCTCTTACGGCTCCTTGAGAACAGGAGCGAGGAGATACGCCGCACGGTCGACATCGTCATCTCCTGCGGGGACCTCACCGCCGCGTACGTCGAGCTTATCGCGTCGCTCACCAACAAGATCGTCCATTATGTATTGGGCAATCATCATTTCGAGGAGCGCTCGCCCGATGCGCGCGAAGAGCCGAAACGGATGTCCGGCATATTCTCCCCGGGGCACGACGTCCCGGAAGCCCTTGACGATGCCCAGCGGAACATACCCGGCGGGATCAACATACACCGGACGACGATAGCGGAAGAGCGTTTCAGGCTCACCGGATTCGAGGGATCGGCATGGTATAACGGCGAGGACAAGCAGTACACCGAATCGGAGATGTCCCGCGCAGTACGAGCCGTCTCGCGGACGCTCGAGTTCTCCTCGCTCGGGGCGCGCATGCTTGGAAAAAAAGAGCCCCCGCTCATCGCGGTATCGCATGCGCCGATCGCGGATGTCGGCGACGGCAGGGACAGGACACATCGCGGGTTCAAATGCTTCCACCCGTTCATACGCCGCCGTAATCCCGCGCTCTGGCTTCACGGGCATATCCATCTCGATCACTATTCCAAGAACGCCGTGTTCCGCGTCGGCGAGACCACCGTGGTCAATTGCTTCGGGTATAAATTCATCCGGCTCAACGATGACGGCACCGTGCGCTCGACGTTCGATCTCAACGGCATAGGATGAACGCGAATGCATCGACCTGACCGCTGCAGCACTACACGGCTCATGATCCGCACGTGCATCCTGCTCTGCATCGCAGCCTGTATGCTGCCGCTCCTCGCATGGTCGCGCAAACCCACCGGCATCCCGAGCAAGCCGCAGACGATACCCGCCCCTAAAGCGGTTCCCGCAGAACGATTGTTCGCCGCGGCGCGTACCGGCAACACCGCGCTCACAACACAGCTGCTCAGGTCCGGGATACCGGCAGACAGCAGGATACCCGCTCAGAAAATAAGCTATTCGCGGGCGCTTGCGCACGCACGCGATCTGAATGACCGCTTCTTTCTTTCTCTGCTCATCGCGGAACCGGGCGAAATCCCGACGGATGCAGACGCGGGACAAACGGCCCTCATGACGGCATCGCTGCATGGTCATGCAGAAACGGCCGGCGTGCTCGTTTCCTACGGCGCATCGGTGCATGCGAGGACGAAGGGGAATTTCACCGCGCTCATGTACGCGGCGGGCTCGGATGCATCGAACATGGTGCATGCGGTCATTCGGTTCGGCGCGAGGATCAATGATGTCGATCTTCGTTCGCGAACGGCGCTCCATCATGCCGCGCGGCTCGGCGCATCGCATGCGGCGGCGGCGCTCATTGCCGGCGGTGCAGCGGTCGACAGCCGGGACGCGGACGGCTGTACTCCCCTCATGCTCGCATCGAGCGTGGATTCACCCGATATCATGAACATCCTTCTTTCCCGCGGTGCATCCGTATCGTCGGCCGACAGACAGGAACAGTCCGCTTTGGCGAAAGCGGCAGCGGCCGGTGCAGTACGGTCACTGCGGCTGCTCATCGAACACGGCGCATCGGTACGAGCGCATGACGTGAGCGGGTGGACGCCGCTCATGGAAGCCGCTGCGAACGGCCATGCAGCAGCGCTTACGGTCCTCATCGCACACGGCGCCGATGTGAACGAACGCGACGGCACCGTGGGCCAGACCGCCTTGATAAAATCGGCCATTCGAAGACAGTACCCCATGATCACCACGCTCCTTGCACAGGGGGCCGATATCAATGCGATGGATAAAAGCGGCAGTACTGCGCTCATGTTCCTCGCCTATTTCGGCGATGCCGATGGCGTGCGATCCCTGCTGAAACACGGCGCGAACGTATCGCTTATGGACGATCAGGGAGACACGGCCGAAGCGATCGCCCTGCGGGAGGGGCACACCACTGTCGCCCGGTTCATCGCGGCGGAAAGGAAATAATATTATCGGGCCGGGGCGGTCCGGTGAATTCAGATGCGCTTCTCCGGCGAGGCAAGCACAAGCGCACGCGGACGCTTTGCATTCGTATACACGAAGACAACGCTCGCTTCCCCGCCGGGGAGAATGACGCGGAACGCTATCATCGATTTTGAGCCGGCCATGCTCTCGCGATAGCCGAAATTGAACGGCACCTGCAGTTTCTCATTACCGGCAAGCATCTCGATGCGCTTCTTCGCCGGGAACACGCCCTTCAATTCCCAGCCGCCGTAAGGCTGTATCTCTATCCCTTCGATGGAATTCCCGGTAAGGTTCACGATGGACAATACGCCCTCGCCGCTCTCGTCGTTCACATCGATCGACGTCTGTATCATCGTCTCGCCGTATTTTTCGCGCATGCGCGACACGACGGATGCATTGATATACGCCCATTCATTGACCTCTATGCCGCGGTACTTCGACCAGAACATGCGCGAGATATCGTGAAAGAACACGCCGCGCACGCGATTATTGCGATTGAGCTTCTGACACGCCTCGTTGTACCGCTTTGCATATTCGAGCTGCGCAAGCTCGCTTCCGTCAAGGAGCCGCTTATCGATCATATTGCCGACGAGCACATTGTAGTTCCCGGAAAGATACACGGGCCAATGCACCATCATCTGCTGATAGACATCACGCGTCGCTTCATAGAGCATGACCGCGTCCATATCGGCGCCCGCGTCGAAGAACATATACGGGTCCTGCCCGTGCTCGACACCGTGGTTCCACCCGAGCGTGAACACCCAGAGCGGCTTGGTTATGCCCGCATCGCGTATGCTCTTTATCACCATCGATGACTTATACGCGCGGAACCAGCGCCACTTGGATAGCATCTCTTTGCTTCGGACCACTTCATTCGCAAGCCACGTGACCTTGTCCTCGAGCTTCATCGACGACCATCCGGCCGGGGCGTTCGCGCCGGTCACCGACACCATTTCATCGGCCATCTCAAAGCCGTCGAATTCCCCGGTACGGATGAAATCGAGACCGAGATAGGAAACGTTCTTATTGTCCTGGAAGCGCTTGAGCAGATCGATTATATCGCCGAGACGCTTCTTGCATGACAGCGATATATGCCGCGACGCCTGCACGCCGGAACTGCCGTAGGTGAGCGATATCGAGTAGCCGGCGTTCTGATTCCCGTAGCCCGGCGTGAAATAGCTCATGACATAGGCACCGAGCTTCACATCCTTTTTGCTCTTACTTTCGGCAAAGAGCTCAATGTTCTTCACCGGTATCGATCCCCATACCTTCTTCGGGGTGATGGACGCATCCCATCCGGTGGTCTGACCGCCGAGCACCCAGAAGGTATCGGAGTTCATCGCGCGCACCCAGTCGTAAATGGTATGATAGTCTCCGGTGCCGCCGTTCACGCCGGGTATCTTCTTATCTGAAATGGGAAGATTATACTCCATGGTGACGACGGCGAGCGTTCGGTCGACAGGGGGGACCGGTCTGCCTTTCACGTAGAACGGCTTTGCGTACACGCGCTTGACACCCTTCGATTCGTAATAGACGACGAATTCATAATCGCCGATGCTGCCGCCGAACGGATGCAGATATACCGCCTTGTAGCCGCTCCCGTAGGGCTGCACATTGATGGAGAGACGCCCGTCGCCGTTGGCCCTCAACTGCTTGTTCGCCGCACGACGCACATAGACTTCTATCTCGCTCATGAGGGGCTTCTCTTTGCCCGGCGCGATGATCAGCGTCAGCGGTTCGAAGCGGTATATCGCGTCACGCTCAACAGCGATCGTTACCATTCTGTCGTCGGCCGAGGCGGGCGAGGAAAGCTCGGCCTCTTTTATCTTTGCATCTATTTTCTGGGAATCCGCGGTATCGCCGTTGCCGTAGAAAAGATACGGCGTCTCTTCCTTCTGTACGAGCACATCGTCGTATGTCATCGACACGCGCTTGGTCATTTTCACGCCGCCGTTGCCGATAAGATCGCCTGCATCCCTGAGATTGAACGACTTGCCGATGAAGCGCCGGCCGTAATCCTCGGGATTCGCCGGTGCTATGCGGTGTCGTATGAACACGCGGTCATCATCCTCTTCTATGTCCGGCATGTGGTTCGTAAGGAACGGCATGCGCGCGGTTTCCGCGTAGGTCGATCTCCCGCTCATGCTGAACGAGAGAAGCACGATGGACAATGATATCAGGAAGAGTATGAAGGTTGCGATGATGCCTTTGCGCATGGGTAGTGCACTCCCGGGGCGTTATGTTACCTCTATTATCGGAAAACCGCAAAATGTCTAAAGGCTATTTGAACACATCCCCCGCTTCCTTGTACCAGAGAACGAGATCGAGGTCGGCAAGCGATATGCCTATCTTTGACGAGAATACCGCCATTTTTGCCTCAATATCGATATAGGTCCGCTCGGTGAGCGTCCTCGGTAAACGCCGGAGTATCCCGAGGGGGATAAGATTCTTAAGCACGTGCCGGTCAATGATGGCGACCGTATCCCCGAAACCGATATTCCTTAAGAAATGACTTGCTTCCTTTATACCGATGCCCCTGATGTTCTTGACAAGCCGGCGGCGTGTAGCGGCAAGGTCCGAAACATCGATCATTTCCCGGAGAAGGAATTTCCCGTCCGTGAACAATCTCGTCCTGTTCTCGACGATATACCGTGATTTATTATTGTGGAACCGGACCCCGTGCACGGCGCGTATGACAGCGGCTATTTCGCGGGCGCTGCCGTTCATGAGAAGCCCGGTGCGCATAAGCTCCTCTATCACTTTCCACGCCTGATGCGCCTTTGACTGCGGCGTCAGCGTGCAGAACGAAAGCTCGCCGAAAAGCTTCTCATCGGGATAGGACGCGTACGCTTCCTTGAAATCATTCTGCCGCGCATGGATACGCCCGGCGAGTTCCCGATAGAGGCGCATGAGCTCATCCGCCGCCGTCTTCTGCGATGACCGCATGTTCGCCATCTATTTCGATGCGTCGTATGCCGCCGCAAGTTCATCCACGAGCGTTGAAAGGTACGAAAGCGCGTTCTCCACGGGTGCGCTCGACGCAAGGTCGACACCGGCCACACGAAGCTCGTCGAGGGGGAAGGCGCTGCCGCCGAGCGTGAGAAATTGCCGGTACTGACGCACCGCATCCGTACCGTGCTTGATGCGCCGTACGATATCGAGCGCTGCGGATATGCCGGTCGCATATTTGTAGACATAGAATGACGAGTAGAAGTGCGGGATGCGCAGATACTCGAGCGGGAGCATGTTCCCGATGACCATGGTATCGCCGAAGTATTCTGTGAGTATCGCGCGGTATATCGCCGTCATCGTCTCAAGCGTGAGCGGCTTGTTCGCCTCGCGCTCCGCATGCGTACGATGCTCGAATTCCGCGAACATGGTCTGCCGTATCAGCGTGGTGCGTATCTCCTCTATCTCGCGATTGATGATGTACATGCGCATGGCATTATCATTCCTGTACTTCTTCGCAAGATGATCGGTGAGGAGCGCCTCGTTCACCGTCGACGCCACCTCAGCGACGAATATCGTGTAATCACCGTACGCGTAGGGCTGCGCTTTCCGGGAATAATATGAGTGCATGGAGTGACCGGCCTCATGCGCAAGCGTGTACATGCTACCGATGTTCTCATCTTCATAGTTGAGAAGGATATACGGCGGCGAATCGTAGCACCCTGATGAATAGGCACCCGAGCGCTTCCCTTTGTTCTCGTAGCGGTCCACCCAGCCCCCGAGGAGGCCCTTTGTCAGTGTTTGCACATAATCGTCACCGAGGGGAGCGAGCGCTTCGGCGCAGACGGACACCGCCTCCCCATAGGGAATTCGTATCCGGATATCCTTCACGAGCGGCACATAGAGATCGTACGGATGGAGCGTATCGACGCCGAGCATGCGGGCGCGCAGACGATAGTAGCGGTGCACGGCAGAGATATTCCCCTTCACCGAGCTGATGAGATTATCATACACCGACGCATCCACATTGTCCGGGTGAAGAGCGGCCTTTCGTACGGACGGGAAATGACGCACCGATGCGTAGAAATGATCGGCTTTTACCGACGACGCATGGGCGGCGGAAAGCGAATGCTTGTGCGCTTCGTACTCTGCGTAGTACTGCGCGAACGCGCGTTCACGGACAGTGCGGTCCGGGTTCATGAGGAACGTGATGAAATTCCCATGCGTCAGCTCTTTCTCGGAATCTTTTTCATCTTTTATCGGACCGAATTTCATATCGGCATTGTCGAGTTGGCTGAAGATGTCGTGAGCGGCGCTACCGGTCTCCCGCGAGAGCGCGAGTATACGCTCTTCGCTTTCGGCGAGCGTGTGCTCTTTATTGCGAAGAATCTTTTCAATGTGGAAACGCAATTCGTCGAGCGACGGGCTTTTAAGAAAACCATCCATGCTCTCCGCCGGTATCGCCATTATCTCGGGCATCATCCAGCTTGAGGCCTCGCCTGCGCGCTGCACGAGATTGGTCATGCGTTCCATGAACCCGAGATAACGCTGATCGGTCTTGTTCTCATCGCTTTTGAGATGCGCATAGACGTAGCAGCGGTCTATCTTCCGCGACACGGACAGATCGAATTCGAGAGCGGCCGCGAGCGCCGCCGCGGAGGAAGCGAGCGTTCCGCGGAACGACGCATAGCGCGGAATATCCGCTTCTATCTCTCCATACAGTGTATCCCAGGCAGCTTCATCGGCGAACAGCGGGGAAAGGTCCCACTGATGTTCGCGCAGAACTTCATGACGGTCTTTATTGTTCGACATAGCTCACTCGCAGGTATTTCATTCGCGGATACGGTATCCTATCGGGGATGAAAATGCAATATCGCCTTGACGTTCTCTCGATTGCTGACTATACTGTTCCCACGAAAATCGACCGCCTTGAAGGACATTGCAATGAGAATACGGATCATCTTTCTTGCACTCGTTGGCGCGGCAGGCTTATTCGCCGAGACAAAAATCCCGTCAATATTCAGCAGCAATATGGTGATACAGCAGGACAAACCCATCGTCATCTGGGGGTGGGACGATGCAGGGACCACGGTCACCGTTTCGTTCGCCGGCAAGTCGGCGCAGGCAATAGCGGACGGGAACGGGCGCTGGCAGGCGGTCATACCCGCGATGAAGGCCGACGGCAAAACCTATACCATGACAGTCAAAGGGACATCGAGCCTGACATTCGACAATGTCGTCATCGGCGAAGTATGGCTCGGCAGCGGCCAATCGAACATGGAGTGGTCGGTACGGAGCGTAACGAACGCTGAACTCGAAATGGCAGCCGCCAATTTCCCGAACATACGCCTCTTTCTCGTACCCAAACGCGTGCTCGCCACACCGGACATCGATATCAAAGCGGTATGGCAGATCTGTGCGTCGAATACCGTGCCGGGTTTTTCGGCAGCCGCATACTTTTTCGGACGTGAGATACACAATAAACTTCGTGTGCCCGTCGGACTTATCGCCTCGGCATGGGGAGGGACGCGCATCGAACCGTGGACCGAGCCTTCCGCATTCGGCGAGATACCCACGCTCATGTCGATGTACACGCAGGCATTATGCTCCGATCCGCGTACGCCGCTCCATAAAGAGCGGATGGAACAGTTCCTGTCGGGGCTCGAGACATGGATAGCCGCATCGCGGAGCACGACCATCGAGGAGAAGTCCGTCACGAACATGCCGTCCTTCCCGCAGGAGCTCATGCCGCCGAAGGACCAGCAATCGCCATCGTCATTGTACAATGGAATGATCTACGCGATGATACCGTACGCCATTCGCGGCGCGCTCTGGTATCAGGGCGAGGCGAATCACGGCGAGGGTATGCTCTATGTCGATAAGAAGCGAGCGCTCATCGACGGATGGCGCAGGCAGTGGAACTCCGACTTCTCGTTCTATTTCGTACAGATAGCGCCGTATCATTACGGCGGGGAAAACCCCTCAACGCTCGCAGAATTCTGGGAAGCGGTAGCGACGATACCGTCAACGATATCCAATACCGGCATGGCGGTGGTGTACGATGTCGGCAATACGAACGATATACACCCGCGCAATAAGCAGGAGGTCGGTCGGCGGCTTGCGAATATCGCGCTTGCGAAGACATACGGTCAGAAAGGCATCGTCTATAACGGCCCGGTATACAAGTCGCACACGGTCGAGGGCGATACCATGAAGCTCTCGTTCGATCATATCGGCAGCGGCCTCGCATCGCGCGACGGC
The DNA here is from genome assembly GCA_038043445.1 of Spirochaetota bacterium. Taxonomy (NCBI): domain Bacteria; kingdom Pseudomonadati; phylum Spirochaetota; species Spirochaetota bacterium. The sequence continues at coordinate 9,151 of JBBTBY010000073.1, read as the reverse complement.
AAACCGCTCACCTGGTTCGAGCTCGTCGATGCCGATGAGGGCGGTTATTTCCCGGCGAACGCATCCATCGCAGGGAACACCGTCGTCGTTTCTTCGCCGCAGGTGAAAAAGCCCGTGTTCGTGCGCTTCGGCTGGCACAAGGTCGCCGAACCGAATCTCATGAACAAGGAAGGCCTTCCGGCATGGGCGTTCCGCGCAGGAGCCATGCCCACCAACCGCGATCCGTTCGTCTTTATCGTACCGGACGCAGGGAGATACAAGCTCGTCTACGATCTCGACCTTGCAAAACTCGGCGCGACCATCACCTGCGATACGGACAACAGCGCCGACGCCGGATCATTCGACCGCATCGCCTATTATCTGGAGCTGCGTACTGCCGCAGGCGAGACGCAGTGGGTGCATGTATCGATGAACGCGTTCACCGATGATGCTTCGAAGATCGGCATACCGACGGTAGCATCGAAAGCGAAATTCCAGGACCTCGTCACCGGGATGAACGTGTTCTCGAGCACGCGCTCTGTCGCGAGCGGGATGAACATGCGCGGGAACATCGAATTCTGGCCGAACAACTACGGCGGGCAGAACGCGAAGAACATACCGAACGCATCGACCACCGCCTTCGATCTCGGGGATCAGATGAGCGACCCGGAGGACGGCTATGGATGCATGCAGGTGCACAACTACGATGCCCGGCAGACGATATTCGCCGTCAACTCATGGAAGTCCGGACAACGGGCGGACATCGGCATCGGCAATGCATCGGGCGTGAACACGGACTGGACGTTCTCCGGCGCGGGGTCGCAGTACACCTATAAGCGGCTGAAGATATACGTCCGTCCGAAATAGCACCGAGCGTTCAGCGCCCGGCGCGTATATCGTCCCAGACGGCGAGCGACGGCTTTGCATTCCCGTCCATATCAAGAAAGCCCATGCGCGAGAACCAATTGAGCGTCGATGATTCATGTCCGGCAGCGGGGCCATACGTCTTCATATCAAGATCGTTGATGATAAGATATATCCAGAATTTCAATCGCGGGGCCAATTGCCGCTGTATCACCCGCAAATACTCTATCTGTCCGTTCGTTGATCCGTTGAACACCGCTATCGATGCCGAGCTGTGCCCCCCCTCGGCGACAGCAAGCGGCTTCTTCGTTCGAGCAAGAAGCGGCGTGTAGTAGTTCGCGGGGATATCAGCAGGGGTCTTGAACGCTACGAACGGATACGACGATATGGCCCACACATCGAGCATGGGCTCGAATGCCTCGACCAACTCCCATTTCGTCGCGTACGGCTTTCGCCCTTCATCCATTCCGTTCACAAGATTATTGAGGTCTTCCCATTGGAACGTGACAAAAACCTGAGTTGTCGGTAATATCCTCTTGATGAGGGCATAGGTTTCTTTGTACAGGCTGACATACGCGGAAAAGTCATCGGGGTGCGTATCGATATAGGTATTTACCTCGGAGGCGAGGCCGAGATAGCGCGGTTTGAACTCTCGGAGAATGCGTATCGTGAAGTTGGTGAACGCGGCACGCACGTCCCTGTTCGAGAATTTCGGTTTCCATCCGAGGGGAAGCCCCTTGAACTCGCGGCGATTGAGGCCGTTGAGCGGGTCGACGACGAATATCGCGTCAAGGCCGTTCATGCGTCCGATGATCATCTGATTCGAAAGATCGATGAGCGTCTGCGACTTCGCGTTCGGGGTTCGCAGGAATTCTTTCCAGGGTATGTTGGGCTGATGAAGCACGACATCGGCGTGGGAGGCCATGTTCGAATAGGTCGCGAACACGCTTTCGATCGTAAGGCGCGTCGGCGAAGGAAAAAACCCGAACACGGTGCGCTTGGCATCGAACACCGACGACGATGCTTTCGTGCCGGCACCGAACGTACATGCACCCGCAGCAAGGAGCAGCATGACGTGTATACTGTTTTTTCTCATAGTCATCATAGTTTTTTGTACCTGTTCCTTCCGGCACGTTTCGCGCGATACATTGCCGCGTCGGCACGTCCCATGATATCCTGTTTTTCATCGCTCTTCCTGCACGCGGTAACACCGAAGCTCGCTGTTATCCGGTAGTGCCCGCCGACGAATTCAGTTTCAATGATCTTTCGGAGCTTATCGGCGAACGTACACGCATGGGCAACAGCAGTTTCCGGGAGCAGTATCATGAACTCCTCACCGCCAACGCGCGCGAACGTATCTGTCGCACGTATATGATTCTTGACTATCTTCGACAACAGCTTCAGCACCGAGTCGCCGGCCCGGTGGCCGTGGGTATCATTGATCCTCTTGAAGTGGTCGACATCGAACATGATGAGCGAGAGCGGTCGGCGGTAACGCTTAAGCTTCATGATCTCCTGCGCGAGAATATTTTCGAATGCGATGCGGTTGATCGCCCCGGTGAGCGAGTCGTAATTGGCGAAATATTCGAGCTTGTTCACCACGAACGCCTTCAACTGCCAGATGATCCCCGACAGGAGAACGATATTGAGCGTGATAAGCAGCATCGTATAGGTGAGCAGCTGTTTCGATTCATCGGAGGCGTGCTCAAGAGCGAACACCGATTCATCGGCGATGCGCCAGCACTCCTCGCTTAATGACACGATGGTTCTCCGCGCCCCCGCATCACCCGACCGATGCGCCGCGAACGCCGCCGTGAGCTTATTCCATATCAATTCAAGCTCGGTTAATTTTACGGCAACCTTCGCGCGTGAGCTGAAATCGAAATTCGTGCCTCTCATGCAGCGGATAATGGTATCATCGACGGTGCGCCTCACCGCAGCGGAATCGATACCCGCCAATTCCATCTTCGATGCGCGCTGTATCGACCCCCGTATGGTGCCGAGCGCATTGATGGCGGCACTGTCGTTCTTCGTGTTCGCACTGTAGAGGAACACGAACACGCCGTCTGCGGCAGTAAGCGCGAGGAACAGCAGCGCGGCTATGAGAAGTCTACCGGATATGCGGTACATATTCGGAGAATAACAATTAT
>JBBTBY010000073.1:0-6148 GCA_038043445.1 Spirochaetota bacterium | reverse complement strand
AGGTAATAAGTCAATGCATTGCTGCTTCACTTTCCGTTCATTTCCGATATACTTCCCCTATGCCGACCTCGCTCTCACGATTCCATCCCCTTATCGCGCAATGGTTCACCGAACGGGTGGGGACGCCGACCGATGTGCAGGAACGCGCCTGGTCGCTCCCGGACACCGAACACCTGCTCATGACAGCACCGACGGGAAGCGGAAAAACGCTCGCCGCTTTCCTCTCCGCGCTCAATACGCTCATCACAAAACCGCGTAATGCACAAGTGCTTGACGCTTACCGCATACTCTATATATCGCCGCTTAAGGCGCTCAACAACGATATTCGCCGCAACCTGGAGACGCCGCTCGAGGAGATACGCGGGTATTTTGCACGCGCGGGGGAAAAGCTCCGTGATATCAGCGTCGGGGTTCGGAGCGGCGATACGAGCGCTGATGAACGGCGGCGCATGTATAAGCGCCCGCCGGACATCTTCATCACTACGCCGGAAAGCCTCAACATCCTTCTCACCTCGGCAAGCGGCGAAGCGCTCATATCGAACATCGGCACGGTGATACTTGACGAGATACATGCGGTGGCCGGCACTAAACGCGGCGTTTTCCTCATGACGGCAATAGAGCGGCTCACCGCGATCAACGGGGAATTCCGGCGAATCGCCCTATCAGCCACGGTCAATCCGCTCGCACGTATCGCCGAGCTTGTCGGCGGATACCGATGTGAACATGTCAGCGGTAAAGCGATCTATCACAAGCGACGGGTGACCATTGTCCGTTCTGAGATCGAAAAACGATACGATATCTCGGTGTCATTCCCTGAGCTCGGGGAAGACACTTCCCGGGACGACTGGTGGCTTGCGATGTCCAAGACACTCAGGGCCGTCATCACGCGCAACCGCTCGACACTTCTTTTCGCAAACAGCCGCCGCATGGTGGAGAAGATAACGCGCTTCCTCAACGAGAACACCGACGCCCCCGATGTCTATTCGCATCACGGCTCGCTCTCGCGCGAGATACGCGCCGTCGTAGAAGAGCGATTCAAGAAAGGCGAGCTCGCCGCTGTCGTCGCTACGAGCTCCCTTGAACTCGGCATCGATATCGGCGATGTGAGCGAGGTCGTTCTCGTCGAACCGCCGTTCTCGGTGTCAGCAGCGCTCCAGCGCATCGGACGTGCAGGGCATGCCGTCGGTTCCGTTTCGCGGTCAACGTTCTACGCGCTTCATGCGCATGATCTCATCAGCGCCGCCGTGCTCGCCGCGCATATATCGAGCGATCACATCGAGGAGATAGTGCCGCCGGTCGATCCGCTCGACGTCCTTGCGCAGGTGATACTCTCGATGACCGTCGGAAGAACGCGGGACATCACCGAGATCTACGATGAGATACGCACAGCATGGTATTATCACACGCTCACGCGCACTGAATTCGATCTTGTCCTTGAAATGCTCGCCGGCCGCTACGCGGACAGCCGCATTCGCGAGCTTTCACCGCGCATCATACTCGACAGGACGAGCGGCACCATTCGTGCACGCGACGGAACGGCCATGCTCATCTATCTTTCCGGCGGCGTCATACCCGACCGCGGCTATTACACCATGCGCGATGCGGGAACGAAAGCCGTTATCGGAGAGCTCGACGAGGAATTCGTATGGGAGCGCTCGCTCGGCGATGTATTCCCGTTCGGCAACCGGCTCTGGCGCATCATACGCATCACACACAACGACGTCGATGTGACACCGGTGGGCGATAAGGCATCCGCGCTCCCGTTCTGGAAAGCAGACAGCGTAAGCCGTCCCTTCGCGTTCTCGGAGAAGATCGGGGCATTCCTCGAGGACGCAGAAAAGCATCTTGACGACAGCTTCCGCACATCGCTCACCTCGCGCCATCACATGAACGAACATGCAGCGGAGTCGCTCGTCGCGTATCTCAGGCTTCAGCGCGGAAAGACCGATGCCCCGCTCCCCCATCGGCATCATCTCCTTATCGAGCATTGCAGCGACCCGAACAACAAGCGTGATGCCAAGCAGACGATACTCCATACGCTCTGGGGGCTTGCGGTCAATCGCCCGTTCGCCTTTGCGCTCGCGGCGGCATGGGAAAAGAAGCACGGCTATCCCCTCGTATTCTTCGCCGGTAACGATTCGATAATGCTCGAGCTCCCGCATGAATTCACCGCGGCCGATGTACTCTCGCTCGTCACCCCCGAGAACGCATCAGCGCTCATACGCGAGAAGCTCGAAAGCCATGAATTCTTCGGCGGCCATTTCCGCGAGAACGCAGCGCGCGCACTCCTCCTTCCGCGGAATTTCAAGAAGCGCATGCCGCTCTGGTTCAATCGACTCAGGGCGAAAAAGCTCCTTGAGGCGACAGCGAAGTATGACGACTTCCCCATCATACTTGAAACGTGGCGAAGCTGCCTGCGTGACGAGAGCGATCTTGCCGCGCTTGATGCCGTGCTCGGCGAGCTTGCCGACGGCACTATCGCCGTCAGCGAAACGATAACATCGGCACCATCGCCGTTCGCAGGGGATGTCGCCTGGCGGCAGACGAACACCTATATGTACGATGATGATACGCCGCTTTCATCGTTCCAAAGCAATATACGCGGCGACCTCATCAAGAATATATTCTCCACGGGGACATTCCCCACGTTCTCGGAAGAAATGCTGTCGCGCTATGGATCGAAGCGCAAGCGCATAGCCATCGGATACGCACCGGACAGCATCGATGAGCTTTTTGTCTGGGTAAAGGAACGGCGATATATACCCCGCGCGGAGTGGGATGAACTCCTCGCAGCCATTGCACGCGACCACAACCTCTCCTTCACGCAGAGCGAACTATCCGACAGGATCATCATTGCCGACGGCGTCTATGCACGTGAAGACGAACGATCTATCCATATCGTATTCGGCAAGGCCGATCCTTCCGACGATGCTGACGCTGGTGAAATACGCGCGCAATTCCTCGCTGAGTATCTCAGGTTCTATACGCCGATGAGCACCGAAGAGCTCTCCACGCTCCTCCCGATACCGCCCGCTCTTTTCAACCACGCGGTCCATACGCTCCTGGAGAGCGGGACGATCATCTCCGGCCAATTCCGCGGTCCCGACAGCCCGCTCGAGATCTGCGAGGCCGGTACGCTCGAAACGCTGTTACGCGTTCGAAGAGCGGACGAACGCCCGCAGCTGCAGGCCAAACCGATAGCCGCCCTCCCCGCCTTCCTCGCCCGTCGACAGGGGATAGGAACTATCGGCGCATCAAAAGAGGACCTCGAGCGCTGCATGGAACGCCTCTTCGGCTTTTCAGCAAAAGCGTCATTCTGGGAATCGGAGATATTCCCCGCACGCCTCTCTCCCTACTACACATCATGGCTCGATACCGTACTCAATGAGAGCGATTGCCTCTGGTTCGGCACGGGCCATGAACGCATATCGTTCTGTTTCGCATCCGATCACGAGCTCTTCGCTTCGTCGCTTCCGGCAAAGAATGCGCTCGCCGATTTCTTCGCGGCAAAAAACGGCCGCTATACCCTCGCCGACATCATGAAGGAGACCGGTCTTGATTCAAAGACCGCGGCATCATCGCTCTGGGAACTCGCCTTTCACGGCCATATCACCAATGACGATTTCAAAGCGGTACGCCTCGGCATTCAGAACGATTTTGCGTCGAAAGAAAGCGCGCCGTCATCGGCCGCATCGAATCGGCCCTCACGGCGCGGGGGATTCAATCGCTGGAAAACATCGCGCCCGTTCGCCGGTGCGTGGCATGCGCTCACGTCGGGGAATGAACGCGATCCGCTCGAGGAACAGGAATTGATAAAGGACCGCGCGCGCATGGCGCTCTCGCGCTACGGCATCGTGTTCCGCGAACTCCTCGCCCATGAGATGCCGATGCTCCGGTGGAAATCGCTCTTTACTGCATTCCGGCTCATGGAGCTTTCCGGCGAGATCGTGAGCGGACGTTTCTTCGACGATGTGCTCGGCCTCCAATTCGCGGCACCCGATGCACTTAAGGACTTTTCCGCGGACGCGGGTGACACTGTATGGTGGATGAACGCCGCCGACCCGGCATCCGCTGCCGGCATCGATATATCATCGCTCAAGTCGATACTGCCGGAGCGGCTCGCATCGACGCATATCGTCTATCGCGGAGAGAATATCGTTCTCATCTCACGCAAGAGCGGCAAGGATGTCACTACAACAGCATCTCCGAACGACGACCGATTCGCGGAATACTGCGGCGTGTTCCGGGCCATGGTGTCGCGGGAGTTCGAACCGCTCTCCGCCGTGCGCGTTGAAACGATAAATGATACGCCCGCCGTTGAGAGCGAATATCGCGCTGCATTCACGAAAGCAGGCTTTCAAAGCGACGGGCGATCGCTCGTGTTAATGAAGAAATACTGACTCTTTCGGTCGCTTCGGCACAGCTCATTTTCGGTCGTCTCGACTACGCTCGACGACCGAGCCCCGAGCGGCCTGCACTAAGCGCTGTCGAAGTGAGTCGAGGGGCGTACTGTCGAGTCGCTTCGCCAGTATCCATACTCGTTCGTCTCGGCTCCGCTCGACGACCGATCTGCAATTATATTATTTTGTTCGCTCCCCGAGCGGAGTCGAGGGGTGCGAAGTCAAGACTCCGTGTGTTGAACATTGAGCGAATTACTGTCATTCTTACATTCAGACTGAGCATGCAAATCATTGTATCGCGCTTCGATCAGCGCCTTCTTTTTCACATGACCCCAGCCCTGCACTTGCTTCTCGCGATAGAACGCTTCATCAATCCTTGCATATTCCTCGAAATACACCAGCTTAACCGGCAAACGTTTCTTCGTATAATTTGCTCCATTCCCATTTTGATGTTCATAGAGACGCTTTTCAATATTTACCGTGCTGCCGGTGTAATACGTTCCATCACAGCACTTCAGGATATACATGAATGGCATACTATTCCTCCAATCGGTCATCTCGGCTCCGCTCGATGACCGAGTCCCGAGCGGAGTCGAGGGGCGTACTGTCGAGTCGCTTCGTCAGTACCCATACTCGTTCGTCTCGGCTCCGCTCGACGACCGAGCCCCGATACGCCGTACCGCGCATCTCGATGTTGAAGCCAATGGGCGTACGTTCGCGATTACCGTTCGCCGAGCGGAGCCGAGGCGAACGCACAAAAGCAAAACGCGCTGCGGACAGGGTCATTTTGCTGAAACCGCGACACGGAAACCGACATCATCTAAATCGCATTCCGGGTTAGTATATTGTCGAGCAATAGGGCTAAGGTATATCCCACCATGTATGAATGAACCGCCGCGAAAGATGCGATACATGCCATTTGTCGACCCATACGGATTTGTCAAAGATGTTTTTAAATACGCCATGAATAAATCCCAACACCATTCATTCACATTTCCACTCATATCATAAAGCCCCCAACTGTTTGCCTTTTTTAATCCAGCGGGATGCATCAATATCCCACTATTTGCTCCGTACCAGCAATATTCATGATCTCCGCTGACAATTTTCTCCCAATAGCTTGTATTTGTTTCGTCACCCCAAGCAGCATATTCCCATTCAGCTTCACTTGGTAGGCGATACCCGTTCGCGTCCCAAGTGCACAACACATCTATTCTATCTCTTGCCCGAATAGGTACACCATCAGCGGTATAACATGGAGTTCTTCCCTCCATTTCGCTGGCAGCATTACACCATTTTACACAGTCATACCAAGACACCTTATCTATCGGGCAAAATAAATTTTTTCCATATGCATATCTCAGATTATTACCACTATTTTGAATCTTGTACCCATGATTAATCGCCCATTGATATACTTTCTTCCAATGAGAAAACGTTACTTCTGTCGTAGCCATATAAAATGCTGATAACGTCACTTTATGGGAAGGAATCCAGTCCTCTCTCCCTTGTCCACCCATTACAAAGGAGCCTGCAAGGATTTTTTTAAACACCATCCCTATACTGTTCGTAAACTTCTCCCCTGTAAAAACCTGTACCTGAGCAGCCTCACCCTTGCCCCCAAGCCGCTTCCGAACTGCATCAACAACACTCTGATGCTTCCCGCTCTCCGCCAATGCAAGCGCCGTCGCCCCCTTGAAAATTCCCACCTTTCAAAGCTGTTTAAAATTTCGATATCATTGTACAAT
>JBBTBY010000072.1:117731-134716 GCA_038043445.1 Spirochaetota bacterium | reverse complement strand
CCGTATCCGGCGACAATGGAACAGATCATCAAAGCGATCGATCAGATGCAGGGTAATACGAATTGGCGTAGTTCCGGATCAGTCCAGACGTCGTCGGTCAAGAAACGTAAAAAGCTCTTGAACCTGGTGAGCCTGAACTGTGTCGTCCCGCGCGGGTTCGGCGATGAATGTTCCATGGCGGCTATGGAGGCTGGAGCGAGCGGTACGTCGACCACGTATGCCAACGCATTCCCTATCGAAAAGCGTGAATCGCGTCATCTTGAAGGGAGCGACGAGCGGGAACTCATTTCGCTCACTATCGGTGAAAGTCAGGTGGCGCCCATTGTAGATGCCATCTCATCAATGAAAGAACTTGCCGATTCACCGGTAGTAATGTACACGTTTCCGGCACCGGTGGCGTTGACCTATCTGAAGTGAGTTGACTGCGGCGTTCGTTGCCGGCGATCATGTGCGTTTGGATGCATATTGTGCGAGCGCATTCTTCACCGATTCGAACGCTATGCGCGAGTGGTCTATTGCCTTCGGCGACCATTGGACGGCGGCGACGTCATCGTTCGCGTGAAGTATCGGTTTCTCAGTGAGCGTGATGAGGAATATCATATCGAGCGTATGGTATTCGATGCCCCGGAAGAGATAGGTGTTCGGGAATGAAAAGAGATATGACATGGACGGAGGCCGCCAGCCGAGCTCTTCCTCAAGCTCGCGGGCAAGCCCGTCTTCGGCATTTTCCTTCGGATCGATGAACCCGCCCGGAAGATCGAGCATGCCCTTGCCCGGGTCGCGGTGGCGCACCGTAAGAAGTATTTCATCGTTCCATTCTATTATCGCAGCGGCGGCAGCGGCGGGGTTCTTGAAGAACACGAAATCGCAGTCGTCACAGCGGAATTCCTTGAGCGTCACCCAGCGTACATGCTCGCGTCCGCATTGCGGGCAAAAGCGCATGATGGTGTTTATCATTGCATGTCCTTTGCGGTGACTATAAAGTCATACAAGGGAAAATGCAACGATAGGTCGCGCTGGCAAAAAAATAGAGAACAGCGGGTTGCAACCCGCTGTTCTTCAGGATGTGCAGTATCGATCTGTAGTTCCGTCGCGCAGTATCTTATTTCTTCGGGGCTTCCTGTGTCCCGCCATCCTTCATCGGACAGTCTTTCCCTTTCGGGCAGGGCGGGCAGTCGGTTTTCCCTTCCATGCGATGATGCATCATGCCGCGCATCATCGGTCCGCCATGTACCGTGCGCATAATGCCGCCGGTGAGGACGAGGCCGGACGCTACCCAGAGCACGACGGCTACGACAATGCCGAATACCTTGAGCGTTCTTGTCTCAGCTTTCTGTACGCCGAGAAGGACGAAGAAGCTTGCGGTCAAAAGCACCGCGATGGGGACGATGGCGAGGAATACGGGGAAATGCATAGGGACTCCTTGTGAGATGATCTGTTATATATAACAAATACTGGTGAGCATTGTCAATTGAAAGAATATCCCGTCGTGAATGAGAACAAGGGCTCATGAGCCCTTGTTCTTTTGAGTTCAAAATCCCTCAAGTGCATCGATAAGCTCTCGGTCAAGCGCTACGGCCCGGCCCCGCGTGGTCAGATAGCCGCCGATGAGCATGGAATTCGCCCCCGCGTTGAACACGAGGCCCTGCCAGTCGGCAAGCGCGCTTTCCCTTCCAGCAGCTATTTTTATTATCGTTTTCGGATTGATAAGGCGGAACACCGCCACCGCGTTCATGATCTCGCGTATCGAAATGGGATGCCGCTCGATGCGGGTGCCGTCGAGGCGATTCAATACATTGATGGGAATGGCATCGACACTGAGCGAACGTATCGCGAAGGCGAGCTCGACGCGCTGACGCGGGCTTTCCCCGAGTCCGAGTATACCCCCGCAGCAGACCCTGAAACCGTGTGCTTTCGCCCGCTTGACCGTCGCTATCCGCGCATCGATAGTGTGGGACGTGCATATGTTCATGAAATGCGACGGTGCTGTTTCAAGATTGTGATGTATCATCGATACCCCGGCAGCCTTCAGCAGGGTAAGCGACTCATCGCCCAGAATGCCGAGCGATGCATGCATATCGATGCCGACCGCGTCGCGTATGCGTTCAATCGCCGTTATGATGCGGCGCAATTCCGGCGACGGCGTCTCGTATCCGCATCCGCTCGTGACGATGGAGAACGCGCTCGCGCCGTTCGCTTTCGCTTCGCGTGCTTTGGCAAGGAGCGATGCCTCGTCCATGAGCGGATATATCTCAACGGCGGCGTTATTGCTCCCCGATTGCGCGCAGAAGGCGCAGTCCTCGGAGCAGGCGCCCGATTTCGCGTTGACGATGCTGCAGGCGTCGTATGACGGCGTGTTCGCCATGCGTACTTTGTTGGCGAGGGAGTAGAGGTCCATCGCATATGCTGATGGGGTATCGATGAGACGAGAGGCAAGCGCTTCGTCTATCGGTCGTCCATCCAGTACTGTGTATGCCGATTCAATATCGGCTGAACGATGCTGCATACTGCCTCAGAAGTAGAATCGTATCGATGCACGGATCTCAGTGCCGGCCATCGTTATCGACGGGTCTTTGTTCGGATCATAATTGATGATGTCTATGGTGAAGAGCGTTATCCCGGCAATGGCGGGAACGGACGTTACCGAGCCGGCGATGATGAACGGCAGCCGATATTCCGGCGAACCGAAGCCTGCCGCAAGGAAAAGCGCTATCGGTACTGCGGTTATCATTCCGAGTTTGACTATCTCAAGGGCGGTCGCGTTATCGTCGATGCGCCAATTCGTTCCCGATGATGCCCCGAAGAGCGGGTGGAAGCACGTTGCTGCGAGCATTATCGCCGCGAGCGAAGTGCGTTGAAAAGCGCGTTTCATCGATCACGCCTTCACTGCAAGGAAATTTGCAATCATGACTTTGCCATGCTCGGTGGCGATGCTTTCCGGATGGAACTGCACGCCGAAGAGCGGGTGTTCGCGATGGCGCACGCCCATGATGATGCCGTCGACCTCCGCCGTTATCACGAGATCGGCGGGGCATGTCTTTCTGTCGATGATGAGCGAATGATAGCGCGTGGCGATGAGCGGAGAGGGGATGCCGGCGAATACCCCTTCGCCGTTATGCGAAACGGAACTTACCTTGCCGTGCATTATCACCGGCGCGCTTACTATCGTGCCGCCGAGTGCATAGCCGATGGCCTGGTGCCCGAGACAGACACCAAGTATCGGTATCGCGGAAGCGAATCGCTTGATGATGCCTACGGATATCCCTGCCTCGGCAGGTGTTCCCGGCCCCGGCGATATGATGATATGGGACGGTTTCATCTGCGCGATGCCATCGAGCGTTACCGCATCGTTCCTGACCACGCGCACGTCGGGGTTCTTCTCGCCGACATACTGCACGAGGTTGTACGTGAACGAGTCATAATTGTCGATGAACAGTACCATTGCTTTTCCTTGCGATAATTACACAATAATGCCGGGAATTGTCAATTGGATGCACCGTAACGGAATATCGGGTAAGATACAATTTGAACCACCGAGGTCACGGAGATAAGCCAGAGAATACAAAATCACATTTTCTCTGTGCTCTCTGCGCCCTCCGTGGTTCAATTCTCCTAATGCATGCATTATCGTATCATCACTATTGTAGCCATTCTCCCGCATATCTTGTCCCTCCGATATGAGAAAAGCCCCGCATCGGTGAACGTATTCTCCGGTGCGACCTCGATAGTGCTTTCCGTAACGCCGAGCGTCATCAGTATCGATACCGCTTCGCTTTTTATGTCGAGAAAGAGCTTGCCGTCAACGTTCGTCACGCATCGGAAGAACGAGGCGACCTCGGTGCCGACCTCATAACATGCAGCGCCGATGGCGGCCGAACAGAATACATGCATATCCGCCGATCGGCACCCGAAGGCGGTACGCATGGCGGACACGGTGTTCTGCAGTATGCCGCCGGCGATCCCTTTCCATCCGCAGTGGACGGCAGCAATGACGCCTTTTTCCGTATCGGCGATGACGACAGGGAGGCAATCCGCGGTCTGTATGACCAACGGTATGCCCGTACATTTTGTGATGACGGCGTCGGTGGCGGGAATGGCATCTGCATGAGCGCGTACGCCGCGCCCGGCATGGCTCTCATCCGCTATGACGCAGGATGCCGAGTGCGTTTGATCGAGGAATACTGCGCGGGCGAGCGGCATGCCGATAGCATCGAACAGACGTGTGCGATTCTCTGCGACATGCGCTTCGTTGTCTCCGACATGATATGCGGTGTTCAATGACGCATAGGGGCCCTCGCTTACGCCGCCCGTGCGCATCGAGGTGAACACCGGTACGCGCACGGGGGATCGTACGGGGCGGATAAAACGTATCTCATTGTCCATGGTCTTACCCGAATCCGCGCTTGCGTATCTCGCGGTCGTTCATGCCGAAGTAGTGGGCGACTTCATGTATTATCGTGTCCCGTATCGTCCCGACAAGCTCGTTCCTGTTCTTCGCCGTCCGTTCGATGTTCGCGCGATAGAGCGTTATCGTGTCCGGCAATGCGTTCTGATAAAAGAGCCCGCGTTCATTGAGAGGAACGCCCTGATACAAGCCGAGGAGGAAATTCTTCGAACCCGGCTTTGCGGGCGCATCGTTGATGATGAACTCCACGTTCTCAACGGCATTGGCCAGTGCGGCGGGTATCTCGTTGAGCGCATCGAGTATCGCTTTCTCGAACACCGTGCGGGACCATCGGAAATGTGCCGTTCGTTTTCGCGGCGTGACGCTCACAGCTGCAGCCGTTTATAGCAGTAGATGAATTTATCCGTAGTGACGACGAACTCGTCGCCGCGTGACGAGAAGCCGACATCGTATGTCCATGTATCGATGGTGTTCTTCCATGCCACATACTGCTGTTTATAGTCGATGAGGAATATCCTGCTCGAGCCCTCGCGGCATACCGATGCGAGGGCATTGTTGCCGCTGATATCCGCTTTCATATACGTCGCGAATTCCATACCCGCATCATTGAGCGGCAGATAGTAGCGTACATGCCCGTTCTTAAGCCCGTAGACGGCGATGCCGTAATCGCGGAGGGTGATGAGCGCGTTCGCCGTTTCATTGAGCGTAAGCGATACGGTGCGACGGCGCATGAGATCGGTCTTCTTGTACCAGACGAGACGCCCCTCGGCCGTGTATACGGATATGTATTCCGGAAAGAGACCGCTGATAACGCCGACAAAACTCCCGTATTCGGAGAGCGCTATCGCCTTGACGACGTTCCTCGTGCTCAGGATGCTCGATGTGAGGAAGCTCATCTTCCCGGTACGGTAGATGTAGCAGAACTGGCCGTTGATGTATCCTGCAGCGTAATCGCCGGTGTGCCGTGCGAAGCCGCTGTCGGTGATGAATTCCCCCGCCCGTATCTGCTGACTTACGTCATTGTTGTTGTCATCGATGAGCGAAAAGCTCATGTGCTCGCTTGTATGAAGCGCGATCGATCCCGCAGCAGCGGCGAATTCAGGATACGTCTTCGTTTCGCGCATCCATCGGAGCCTGCCGGTGATATCGTAACATGATATCTTATCGCCATAACGATTATAGATGATGAAATTGTCCCTGCCGCAGGCGGCGAAATCGTTCCTGCCGAGCTTCATGAAATAGGTCGTGGCGCCGTTCTTCTCGAAATAGTGCACGAACTGTTCCCCGAGCGTGATATGGTTGACATGCATATCGCCCGTAATGCTCACGCTTGTGTCGCGCTCGAGGTAATTCCTGTCCGATGCGGATTTCGTCCACGCGTTGACAATGCGGTATTCATCGCCGAGGGTGCCGGTGAAGAAGATGAAGAGCGAGAGGAGGAATGCCGCAACGCCGAGCATATGCCCCAGGTAGGTTATGTAGAACGGGTCGTGGAACCGCGTTATTTCTTCGTCCATCAATAGACCTCCGATCGTGCTTCTTGGATAGTCGGGAGCACATTGTTGGTGAATGCGAGCGGATCGACACACACCGTGCCGGTACGGACGCCCCAGTGCAGGTGAGGTCCTGTTGCAAGTCCTGTGGCACCCATATACCCGATGATGTCCCCCTTGCGTACGAAGGAGCCGGCCGCAGCGGCAAGCTTCGACATATGCATGTATTCGGAGAGCAGTCCTTCACCGTGGTCGATGATAACGCAATTACCGCGAACATACAAGAGTTCGGAGAGGAGCACGACGCCGCTGTTCGCTGCGCGTATCGGCGTTCCCTCGGCATTGCCGATATCCATGCCGCGGTGATAGGAGCGGTCGCGTGCCGTGTATACACGCGGTATGCCGAATGCCGATGTGCAGTCGCCGTCGGCGGGCACGAGGAATGGTCCATCAAGAAGATTTTTGGGTGATACCGTATTGAGGATATTCGTGCGCAGGCGGGCACCTTCGTCAACAGCACGTCGGTCGTACATGATGGAGACAAGGTTCTGCCCGAAATTACGCACCGTCTGCGGTACGCCGATCCGGGGCGAAGTGTTCGTGAATTGCAGCTGTGCGCCTACCGAAAGCCGTATGCCGGGGGCGGTATCGGCGCTCACCCTGAGCACGGTCCGTTTCGAGCGCCATTCGCAGTCGAAACCGGTCACGGCGCGGAAGAGATACTGTCCGTCCTGCGGCTTTTGCGGTGTGAACACCACATCATAGGCGAAATCCGATATGAACATCTCGGCGCGGACATTGGAGAGGGGCAGCTGCGAGACGAGAAAGAATATCGCCGGTTTGCCCGCTTGGAATTCCGATACGCTCGAGCGTATGCGGAACGCATTGGTGTGCTCGACGGCATTGGAATTCGATCGTAATCGTGCATCGGCCGTGACGAGCGCGCCCTCGTCGATGGTCATGACATTGGTGCCGTTCGTGCGTTTTACGATACCGCGTCCCCGCGGCATGAGATAGGCATACGGCCCATTGGTGTCGGCGGTCTCGCATATCGTAGCCCCGGAACGCAGGCCGTCATTCGCGAGAAGCACGGTGGGGGTATAGACGCTGATCGCCTTTCCGGACCGGTAAATAGTGGCAAAATCGGTACGGGAGATAGAAAGCGCGGTAAGGGGGCCGGCAGTAAGGGCCAGGGTGAGTGCAGGGATACAGCGGTACATTGCCGGGGTAGTATAAAGTAAAGATGAATTCTGTCAATAAAAATCGTTATATAAAACTCACAATTGACGATAATTAATGTAAAAAGATGAAATTCAGCGTTCTCATAGCTATCGGTGCGGTACTGTACGCCGCGTCGGCCCATGACCTCTACGGGCAGACGAATGCACCTGCAAAAGCAAGCCGCGAGGCCGCAAGCGGTATCACCAATGCCCGCACCGCGGGAAGCGACTATGATTCCCGCGGCAAAAGCCTGACCGCGATAAGCGGCTTCCGTACTATCAGACTCGGGCAGACGATGAAGCAGGCTATCGATGCTATCTATGAAGATAATCTCATGATACTCCCGTCGAAATTCGTTGAGCGTGACATCGATATAATCGGAGAAAAAAGCGATACCTTTGTCAATCTCGCGGAGAACAAATACTTCAAGAGCGGCTATTTCCTCTTCAAGGGCGACAGGCTCTTCAGCATACGTCTCGCATTCCAGGAAAAGCAGTTCACCTTCCTCGATCTCATGAACGCGCTCACCGCGAAATACGGTCAGGGCCGCTACCGCGATAATAATACCGTCGTCTGGGAAGAGAGCGGGCGCGAGATAGCGCTTGAACGCCCGTCGACGGTGAAGTACTTCGAACGCACGGTGCTCTCCAATACCGCGGCGGATTTCCGAAAGAGCCGCGATAACGCCTCGGGCGACCGCGATTCGCTCCTCAAAGGGTTGTGACGGTGGCGCGTACTGCGAACAAAAAACGCAAGAAGAAGGGCTCCCGCGGGACGCTCCCTGTTGATGAGACGATAGCGCGCATCAAGGCGGAAGAACAGCGTTCAAAACATGATGCATCGTCGGCGAACCTCGATGAGGAGCGCGATCTTCTCGAAGCGAAAGAGATATTCGCCCTTTCGAAGGTCGAGATAGAAGAGACGCCGGTGTCCCGTGTCGGCAAACGCGTACGGCGCATCATACTGATATCGCTCCCCGCCATCGGCGCGCTGTCGATACTGTTCTATCTCTTTGTGCTGCCGAACCTGTTCCGCGCGAGCGTGGATACGATACAGGACCTCTCGAAGAAGGTCGATGACGATAAGCAGAAGATCGCGGTACTCCGCGACAATGAGGAGATACAGAAGAACCTCCTGTTCGATTACAAGATACAGTTCGACCGCTACCGCATACGCGCGCGCAAAGAGAGCATCGCCAATATACGCGATATGAACATGGGCGAGATGGTCGAGCGAAATCTCCTTCGTTTCACTTCTGGCATTACCAATGCCGGGCGCAATGTGTTCCGCGGCACGACGAGGCTCAAACGCATCGCGATAACCTTCGACCTCGGTACCGGCACCGATGCGGGGCGTCTCTACGCCATTCTCAAAAAATACGGTGTCGTAGCGACCGTGTTCATATCGAACGAGACGCCGCGAAAGAACGCGGGGTCGCTCTTGCGCGGGGCCAACCTCAGGTATATCAAGCTCCTCTCGGACCTCGGCTGTGAATTCGGCAATCATACCTGGAGCCATTTCGAGCTTGTGCGCTCGCTCTATGAGACATCCTATAAGGAGCGTGTGCTTCACAACGATTACTCGACCTATCCGCTTTCGCGCGAGGAGTTCGCCGCACAGTTGAAGCAGGTGGAGGACACGTTCCGCAAAGTGACCGGCAAAGAGCTTGCGAAGATATGGCGCGCTCCGTACGGAAGTGTCGATCAGGACATACTCAATGTCGCCGCATCGCTCGGATACCCGGTGCATGTGTACTGGACCGTTGATTTTCTTGATTACGTATCAGGAGCAACGACGGTCTCCTACAACGCCGATAGGGCGGAAGCGGTGACGGTGCGCAACAGCAACTACTATACATCAAAGCAGATGCTCTCACGGCTTATCGCCATGGAGAACTATGATCCGATGCGCATGAACGGTGTGATAACGCTCTGCCATCTCGGGTCGGCACGTGAATATGATAAGATGATCGATATCGTGCCCCGGTTCATCGAGCATTATCGAAAACGCGGCTACAAATTCGTCACCGTTACCGAGATACTCGGGGACGGGCCGAAGGAATATGAACATCTCAAATAAGGAGTTTTCAATGGAACGGTTCCTGGTCATCGGATTGACGCTCGCATCACTTATGATCGGTATGGTGTCATGTGACCGCTTCGGGTCGGCATCCTCCGAAAGCGTTCGCAAAGAGGAGGAGCTCGTGATAGAGCGTCTCCGCCAATTCCTCGCGCTGGAATACAAGCCGGAGGATATCGCCACCGCGTACAAGGAGTTCTTCTCGGAAAAGTATAAGGAAAAACTCGAGAAGACACGATCGGTAACGAGCGCTGCAAGCTATGTGAAGTCCCAGCCATTGGTCGATTTCGAGCTTCAGACCACGCTCGTAAGCGTGAAACAGGTCGTGATAAAAGGGAATACCGCCGTTGTGCAGGCGTATACCACCGTGCATGACAGGAAACAGCAGAGCGAGGATACGGAACCGCAGGTGTTCACGCTCATGAGGGAGAACGGCCGCTGGGTCATGTCGTTCTAGGCCTCGATGAAACGTTCACTGTTCATACGCATATTCGCCGGTTTCCTTACCATCATCGCGCTCATGTCGGTCATTACCATACTGGCGTTACGTACTGTCCGCGACAGCGGCCGGGCGTCAGCCGGGCGTGAGCTCTATGATCTTGCGAAAAGCGTTGAGGCGGCCGTGCTGCCGTATGCCATGCGGGGAGATGCTCTGGGCATTGAGCGATATATACGCCCGCTCGCGCGGACGCTCAATAAACGGATAACGGTCATTGCGCTCAACGGCGTCGTCATGGCCGATTCGGACCATGACCCGAAGACCATGGAGAACCATGCGGACAGGCCGGAGATAGTCGCCGCGCAGACATACCGATCGGGCGAATCGGAGCGCAGAAGCGTAACACTGAAGGAATCGATGCTGTATCTTGCGGTAACGGCATCCGTCGACGGGCAGCCCGTGTGCTTTATACGCACCAGCATGAGGGCGAAGACGTTCGAGGATACGATGCGCCGTGCGCTTCTTGTCATCGGTATTGCGGCGGCGGTGGGCATTGCCGCGGCGATACTATTCGCCGTCGTCGTATCGCGTACACTCGGTCATCCGCTTGCCGTCGTGTCCGAGGCGTCATCGCGTGTCGCATCCGGCGATCTCAACGCGCGGGCGTATGTGAGCGAAACGAGCGCGTTCAAACCGCTTGCTGATAACTTCAATTCCATGGTGGCGTCGCTCAAGGGCCTTATCGATGAGCTCTCCGCGAGAAAGGATGAGCTTGCCACGGTGTTCGCGGCCATCGAGGAAGCGGTGGTGCTCATCGATGCGAAGGGGACCATCGTGATAGCGAACGATGCGTTCCGTTCCGTTGCGGGCGTTGCGTCCACAGGCCGCACGTACTGGGATGTACTGCCGGAAGATGGATTCCTTACCGTCGTGCGGTCGGCGAAGTCGGGGGAATTCGTTCACCGCGAAATGCGCATGGCAGAGCGCACCTTCGCGGTGGCATCGCGCGCGCTTCTATCGCGCGGGTATATTCTCGTAATGCTCCGGGATGTTTCCATGGAAAGGGACATCGAACGACTCAAGCGCGACCTCGTGTCCAATGTATCGCATGAGCTTCGCACGCCGCTTACGTCGATAAAGGGATACGCCGAAACGCTCGCAGACGAATTATCGGGCGATGCGCGGCTTAAATTCGTCGACATCATCCGGAAGAACGCCGAGAGGCTCGCGAACATCGTGCGCGATCTGCTCGTGCTTTCCGATCTTGAACGCGAGACGCCGTCACTTGACCGTGAGCGTATGGATATGACCGAGATAGTGAAGGACGTGCTCTCGATATTCGAGAAGCGAGCCCTGGAAAAAGGGCTGACGATAACGCTTGACGCACCGGCTCCCGTTGTTATTCTGTGCGACCGCTTCAAGCTGGAACAGCTTGTGATAAATCTTGTGGATAATGCGGTGAAATATACCGAACAGGGCGGCATTGCCGTGCGTATTTCGGGCGGGGATACGGCTGCAGTACGCATTGAGGATACCGGCATAGGGATACCCGCGGAGGATGTGCCGCATATTTTCGAGCGCTTCTATGTCGTGGATAAATCACGCTCGCGCGAGGCCGGCGGGACGGGGCTCGGGCTTTCCATCGTCAAGCATATCGTTCATCTTCATAACGGCGATATCGCGGTGCAAAGCGTGGTGGGCAAAGGGACGACGTTCACGGTAACCATTCCCGCCGGCTGAAAATAGATGTCAACAACGAAAATCGCGAAAAGCACGAAATGAAAATGCAAAAATTTTTCAGGACGGGGTATCCCACTTCGTTGTTTTTGTGAGTTTCGTCGTAAATTCATCCCTGATTCGATCTTTCCATTATTTACACAAAACTAACACAATGTTGTTACAATGATGGAGTAACGGACATGTCCCTTGTTCTGTATTTTCGCAGCGAGGATTCGTCGCAGCGCTTGCCATTGGGGCAATGCCGATATACGATGACGCGGAGACGATATGGGTACGATAATAGCGATTGTTGAAGACGACCGCGATATCCGCGAGCTCGTCGATATGACGCTTACCAAGGCGAATTTTACCGTGAAACCGTTCGCGAACGGCGATGACTTCATGCGTTATCTGAGGACGGCCATCCCCGCCTGCTGCATTCTCGATCTCATGCTCCCCGATATGAGCGGCATCGATATATGCAAGAGCATGCGCAGCGACGAGCGTACGGGAAATATCCCCATAATAATGCTTACCGCAAAGTCTGAGGAAAGCGATAAAGTCCTCGGGCTTGAGCTCGGTGCGGACGATTACATGACAAAACCCTTCTCGACGAGGGAATTGACCGCGCGTGTGAAGGCGGTGCTCCGTCGGCGCGCGCTCGCTGAAGAGAAGAACATAGTCCGTACCGTGGATAATATAACCATAGACACCGAGAAGTTCGAGGTAAGCGCTGCCGGGAAGAGGATAGAATTGACGACAACGGAGTTCAAGATACTCGATCTGCTCACTGAGCGTCCCGGTGCCGTGTGCTCGCGCAACCGTATACTCGATCATCTGTGGGGCAATGAGAAGGCCACCACCGACCGCGCGGTGGACGTGCATATCATGAATCTCCGCACGAAGCTCGGCAGGGTCGGCGACCGCATACGCAATATACGCGGTGTCGGATATAAATTCCAATAGACGGAAGATGAATGAATATACATGAAGCGGAAGAATTCCTCACAGGACTTTTTGAACCGATGCCCGACGAGATGGGACTCACTGCCGCCCATGCACAAACGATACATGCCGTCGGCTACGCAACGAATTTAACCCCGGAAGTCATCGACGCTGCGGCGGAACGGAATGTCGATCTCATTCTTACGCATCATAATGCATGGAATTTCATATACGGCATGGATGTGCGCTGCCGTTCTTTGCTTCGTGAACATCGTTTGTCGCATTTTTTCGTACATCTCCCTCTTGACGCCGCCGATTTCGGGACGAGCGCGACGTTCGTCGAACGGCTTGGCGCGAGTATTGTCGGGAAAACGACGGCGTATAAGGGTCTCTCCTGCGGCAGGATCGCTGAGTTCAGCGAACCGCTCCCGTTCGAGGATCTTGTCGCAAAAGTCAGTGCGATCTGTGAGGAGAAGGTGCTTTCCTGGAAGAATCATACCCGTTCGGTTCGGCGCATAGGTTTTGTCGCCGGGGCGGGTGAGATGACGGCGGATATGCTCGAAATGGTTGAAAAGGGCTGCGATGCATACATTACCGGGGAGAAGGTGCTGTACACGCTTCAATACGCCTCTTTCAAATGTATCGATCTCATTGTCGGGAGCCACACCTATACCGAACTGCCCGGTGTAGAGCGTCTTGCGCGCCGGCTTATCGATCAATTTCCAGAGCTGTCACTCATGCGTTTGCCAGAAGCGCACGACGAGCTGCCGCAATAGATCCCCTCGCAGCGAAATGCGATCGTTCTTCTGATCTAATGAGAGCAACAGATCGACAGCGGGATGGATTCAGCTGCGAGCGTGCGGATCTTTCCCGTCTTCGACATGATGCTTGATGACCTTCCCCTCGGTGATGAAGATCGCATCCTCGGCGATATTCGTTGAAAGGTCGGCGATACGCTCAAGGTTGTGTGAAATGCGTATGATATTGAGCGCCCGTTCAATGCTCGTCGGGTCCGATGTCATGAGAGCCACGAGCTCCTTGAATATCGACTCGGCATAATCGTCGACGATGTCGTCGCTTTTGCAGACCGCGCGCGCAAGGGCAACATCGGATTCGATGAACGATCGCATGCTGTCCTTGAGCATGGTGATCGTCGCTTCCGCCATTTTCGGGATATGATCGAAGGGCTTGAGCTGCGGGCGTTCGATGAGGAACATGGCGCTTTCGCACATGTTCACCGCGGCGTCGCCCATCCGTTCGAAATCGTTGTTCATCTTGAGGAGCATGAGCACCGTGCGCAGGTCCTTCGCTTCCGGGTGATAGAGCGCGATGATGTTCGTGCAGGCTGCGTCGATGTCCACCTCCATCCAGTTCACATTGGGCTCATGCTTCTTGATGACCGTGCTGAGCTTCGCCGCATCCCGTTCGATCAGACCCTGAACGCTCTCTTCGATCATCTTCTTGACGAGGGCGTTCTCCGCGGTGAGCTTTTCCTTGAGTTCGAGAATTCGTTCTTTTATCATGATAACTCCTCTCTATTGTCGGAGCAAGGGGGCATGCCCCCTTGTTCTCTGAATGTAGTGTGTTGCCTCATCCGAATTTCCCTGTCAGATATTCCTCCGTCCGCTTGTCCTTAGGCACGGTGAATACTTTTTCCGTGAGGCCGTATTCTATCACCTCGCCGAGATAGAGGAAGGCGGTGTAATCCGATATGCGCCCTGCCTGACCGATATTATGTGTCACGATGATTATGGTCACGGATTTTTTCAGTTCCAGAAGAAGCTCTTCAATACGGTTCGTCGACTGCGGGTCGAGCGCGGATGTCGGTTCGTCGAGGAGCATGACATCGGGGCTGGTCGCAAGCGCGCGTGCTATGCACAGACGCTGCTGCTGTCCGCCGGAAAGCGAAAGCGCCGACGATCTCAATCTGTCCTTCACTTCGTCCCAGAGCCAGGCATCGCGGAGGCTCTTTTCCACGATGCCCATCACCTCGCTGTGATTGTGAATGCCCTTGAGCTTGAGCCCGAATGCGACGTTCTCATATATCGATTTCGGGAAAGGGTTGGGCTTCTGGAAGACCATGCCGACCTTCGTTCGCAGCGCATAGATATCGTAATGCGGCGCGAGCACGTTCTCATTGTCGATGAGTATCTCGCCTTTCGTGCGCGCAGTAGGGATGAGATCGTTCATGCGATTGATCGTGCGAAGCATGGTCGATTTCCCGCAGCCCGAGGGGCCGATGACGGCAGTGACATGTCTTTTATACATCGGTATGGTGATGCCGCGAAGGACATGGCTTTCCCCGAACCAGAGTTCGAGGTTGTTCACCGTTACTTCCGGTGTCGGGGTCGTTTGTGTATCCATGGAGCGTACTCCTTCCTTACCAGCGTACTTTTTTCTGAAAGCGGTACCGTATCACTATCGCCGCTGCGTTCATGATGAGCGTGAGCAGAAGCAGGACGATGATGCCCGCGGCCGCATTCTCGGCAAAACCCTTCTGCGGGCGCGACACCCAGTTGAATATCTGTATGGGCATGACAGTGAAGAAATCGAAGAAGCCCTGACCGCTCACCGCGACGAACGGTGCTGTCGTTGTTATGGAAACGGGCGGCGTGGGAAGGAAGGCGACGTAGGCGAGCGCGCCGATGGTGATAAGCGGTGCCGTTTCGCCGACCGCTCTGGATATGGCTAGTATCAGCCCGGTGAGTATATTCCCCATCGCTGCGGGTACCACCTGTCTGCTCACCGTCTGCCACCGCGTTGCACCGAGCGCGTACGCCGCCTCGCGGATGGAATTGGGCACAGCACGCAGAGCCTCACGTGTGGTTAGAATTATCACCGGGAGTACAAGGAGCGAGAGCGTGAGGGCGCCGGACAGCACGCTCCTGTCGAGACCGAAGAGACGTACGAATATGCCCAGACCGAGAAGACCGTAGATGATGGAAGGGACACCGGCAAGATTATTGATGTTTATCTCAATAAAGGAAGTAAGCCTGTCTTTTTTTGCGTATTCTTCAAGATACACGCCCGCAGCGAGCCCGACGGGGAATGCGATGACGGCGGTGAGCGCCATTATCCAGATGGAACCGACAAGGGCGGCGAGTATGCCTGCCTGCTCCGGCTTACGCGAAGGGAAGCTCATGAGAAAACCGAGGTTCAGCCGCGGGATGGCATCGAGAAGGATGTCGATGATGAGGACGAGGAGGAAGAGAAGGGAGAACGCTGTTGCGGCTATGCCGAGCACATTGAAGAGCGTATCGAGCCGCTCGCTTCGTATCTGTGTTTTTGATTTACCGTTCATATGTATCGCCTACTCGTAGAATTCCTGGAATCGCTTTTTGAGGACAAGACTTATCATGTTAAGGATGAGATTGAGCACGAAAAGTGTAAGTCCGCAGACGAATATCGTGCTATATTCGATGGTGCCGTGCGGCGTATCGCCGAGGCTTACCTGCACGATGTATGCGGTTATCGTGGCCACCGACTCGAGCGGATTGACGGTAAGGGTGGGCTGCTGGCCGGCGGCTATCGCCACGATCATCGTTTCTCCGACAGCGCGGGATACGGCAAGAATGAGCGCGGCGGTGATCCCGGAAAGCGCTGCGGGGAAAACCACCTTGAGCGATACCTGAAGCCGCGTAGCGCCGAGCGCATAGCCGCCCTCGCGGTAGGCTATCGGTACCGATCGCATGGCATCCTCGCTTAACGATGCTACTATGGGTATTATCATGACGCCCATGGCTATGCCTGCGGACAATGCATTGAATGTCGGCAGTCCCGGGATGATGTTCTTTAAGAGCGGTGTTATGAAAAGCAATGCGAAATAGCCGTATACCACCGTGGGGATGGCCGCGAGCATTTCCAATATCGGTTTTGCGATGGTGCGGAATTTCGGCGATGCGTATTCGCTGAGATATATCGCGCTGATAAGCCCGAACGGTATGGCGACGCACATGGCTATGAATGATGTGGTGAATGTGCCGGCGATAAGCGGCCAGATACCGTACGACTTCTCAAAGAAAAGCGGTGTCCACTCGAGTTCCGTAAGGAATCGCAGGGGGGATATCCTGGTGAAGAACTGGAAGGATTCGAAGAACAGCACACCGATGATTGCAACGGTGGTGAATACGGATATCAGACTGCTCAGGAAGAGGAGCCGCTCAATGATGAACTCCCGAACCTTACGGATGATCGTCCTTGTCCTCTGATTTTTCATACGCGGTATAGTATATCCATGATTGTTAAGATTGTATTAAGATTTTTTACAGGGAGCTGGCAATTGCCCCTGTTCCGATGCCTTTGTCGGCACTTTATCAGATCATCACATGATCTGCGGTCCCAAGAAAATTAGCGGAGAAGAATGGGAAAGAAAAGAAGTGTCTCACAGAGGCCGCGGAGCTCACAGAGGGATCATTTTTCTTCGCGGACATCGCGGCTTCGCGTGCTGCATTTCTTCATATTCGGATCAATGAGAATACGATCAGGGGAAGAATATATCACGCGAAGGCACTTCGACAAGACTTCGACAAGCTCAGTCCAACGGCTCAGTGCAAACGCGAAGACGCGAAGAAGAAAATGGAGAGAAGGAATCTCGCGAAGACGCGACGAAGAGTGTAAAAGATGCGTTCAATACAGTTTATACACCCGCATATCCATAAGCTATCACATGATATGCGGCCCCAAT
>JBBTBY010000072.1:0-117721 GCA_038043445.1 Spirochaetota bacterium | reverse complement strand
CATCGCGGAGAAAACGCACCCCTAACCCCCAGCCCCTTCCCCCTTTTTCAAAGGGGAAGGGGGGCGCTTATTGTGTTACAGAAATTATCGTTTGAATGAATTTCTTCTTGGCGGCTTGGCGTGAGGCAAGTCTTCGTCTTCGATTCAATAATAAAACAAATCGGAAAAGAGGAGTTCACGCGAAGGCACTTCGACAAGCACAGTGCAAGCGCGAAGCCGCGAAGAAGAAAATGGGGAGAAGGAATCTCGCGACGACGCGAAGACGCGACGAAGAGTGGAAAAGAAACGTGCAATACAGTTGTTACTCCCTCATATCCATATGCTATCACATGATATGCGGCCCTTCATATTTTTATTTAAGGATCAGGAGAAGAAGGGGAGCACCACGATGAACCGGATTAGCAGGATTTTATTTCCGATGTAATCCGGCTCATCCTGTCGATGCAAATCGCCCTCCGTGGCTCGCATCGACTAAGCACTTCCTGTGCAACAGCTCATCCTGGTGACTCTGCTCCTCCGACGCTATCGTTCCCGAATAGATAAGTATTATCGAATTGTAAATGCGCCTAGTCACGCGACGGCACTTCGACAAGACTTCGACAGGCTCAGTCCAACGGCTCAGTGCAAACGCGAAGACGCGAAGATGAAAGGAAAAGAATAAATAAATATGACACCGAAGACGTCGAGCCTGCGCTGAGCTAGTCGAAGCGAACACCGAAAAGAGCAAGAGACTTGGACGCGGATCATGCGGACGATGTATCCGCATATTCTCAAGTTATCACATGATATGCGGCCCCAAGAAATCTAGCGGAGAAGAAAGGGAAAGAAAAGAAGTGTCTCACGGAGGCCACGGAGCTCACGGAGATGCGGAAATCGCTGAGAATCGGATGTTAAATTATAAACGCTGATGAATCCCATACGCCAAGAACGGTAATTTTCCTCGGAGCATCGGAAGGCAATAATGGCTTTGGAATATAGACATCACCGATCTGCAATCGATCGGATTCGGACTCGGGATTATATCTATATGTTTCTGTATGCTCAGAATGGAAAACGAGATCGAAGAAAAACGTTCCACCTCCCCGATACTCTGACAACTGCAGAAAATAGTACTTCTTTTCATCAGGATCGTGAATTACTTTTAATTTTACCATTTCGGGAAACGGTATTGGGATCGCAGGCCGGGGGATGTACAGGTAAAAAGTTATTCCTTCGACGGATGTACTCCATCGTACTTTCTTCGGGGTATTTTTATTAAAGCAAAAAAGCTCATATATTGTAGTCATTTAAGCTCACCGTGTCGTTTTCACATACATTTTTAATTTCAATCGTGTGTACAGTGCGCGGCGAATTTGGATTAATCCACTCAACCGCGGGAACAGCACACAATTTCCCAGTTAATATTGCCGTGTCGACATCAGTATTTATTACGGTCACTTTTACCTGTTCATTTTTCTTGTGCGTGAAGACCTCGTCTACAACAGCTAATAATTCAGCGTCATACGCATTGAAACCGATGCCCCAAAACACAATATCTGTAGCTGACTCTAACCATTCTATCGCAGCAAAATGCGCCTCTTTCAGATATCTGCCTGACTTTAAGGTTCTTCTGGTAATACATTCTTCACAGCCATGCATTGCCAACCGAGTCATAATTGATTCATAAGCATCGTTTTTCAATTTTTCATCTTGTATAAGGTCGGTTACTTTCTTCATTTCA
Source organism: Spirochaetota bacterium (assembly GCA_038043445.1). NCBI lineage: Bacteria > Pseudomonadati > Spirochaetota > Spirochaetota bacterium. Next base: position 116,001 of record JBBTBY010000072.1, on the reverse strand, counting down.
TCATCGGTTGTCAGTTCAGTCGGTAATATTAATGAAGCAGGATCTGAGCAACGACCATGTATTTGAATAATATTTGGGAATAAATACTCATCTCCCAAGGTCATTTCCCAAGCACATTCATCCCAATTCGTTGAGACAACCCCGGTGGTTCTTCCACGCATGCGTTCTTTAATGCTATCAATTTCAACATTAAACTCCAATTCATTATAAAGTTCCTTGTATTGTTTTGCCATTCCATTAATAAATTTGAAAAACTCAGCAATTGTATTTTTGTATTCATTGATTCTTGAAATATCATCATTCTTTATAAGTTCGCCAAGCAAGTTGTTTCTTGCTACTTTATATAAAAAGGTGCACTCTCCAAGCGCAGTAATAGCTTCACGTGGAGTGTAGTACATCCTTTTGCTAGTGAAGTGCCTTAATAAAGGCATGCTGCCATTGCGAATTGCTCCATTCCCGATAACTATTACCAGCTCCGGCTTAATTGATTTCGGGCTAACTGGCCGACATAGGTTACAGTCAGTCATAATTGGCCGTCATCATTTCATTCATTAATACTTGATATTCCATATCCTGTTTCCCTTCGTGTGCAATATTGTTCATCCGTGGCTCTTCGGGAAATTGTATCCACGAATGCTTTGAGAAACTCGGCACATCGCTTTCTTTCCGTCTTGACGGGCTGCATATCAGAGAAGAGAATCTCACGAGAAGACGCGAAGAATAAGGGGAAAGAGGAGCGTCATCATTAACTACCAGCTCTTATCTTCCCTTCGTTAATTGTAATTCTTTTTTTGTCTTTATAAATGCAAATATTAACGGCGGCGTTGCGACCTTGCGTAGTTGCACGGTTATAACTGTTTAGCTGAAGAAGAAGTTGCTGTAATCCAATTTGAAGCTTTAGTGCTTCTTCAAAGCTTAAAACAACGTTCAGTGCCCGTGGTGTTCCGGGCGCCGGTTCTGGACTGAAATGGCTTACACTGACGCCTCCGAAACTTGCGGTCTTTTTAGGAATGGGTTTTGGCATGATAGTTCCTCCTTCATAGTTTCGAACAGTTAATTTCAATCCCTATTACACAAAGCTGCAGTTTTGCTCTATTTGTTACGGATATTTTTCACATTATCTGTCCATGGACTTTTAACCCAGCCATATTATCCATAATCCGCGCGCCCCTCCCCAAGACCACTGGCCTTCTAAGAATTTTCCATCAGTGAATCTATGTAATGTTGCATTTCCGTCACCTTGCGGATACTTTAAATTATAATGTCCCCGAATGCCCTTGCCTCTTAGGATAATTTTTTCGCCACCCAAGCTCGAACTTACAACGATCTCCTGCCCGGTAACCCGCACAGAGCAAGATAGGCCGATTTCATTCTCGAAATCATGATAGTATAACAAGTCCATCTTGCAGTTCTCAAACAATTCATTAAAACGAGTATCATCATTGTTCGCATTTTTTTTCACCAATACCCCCCCCCCATCTCTTATTAACTCCAGAATATTCTATACCTCAACGGCTCTGGGACGATATCGTTTTATCTCTATACCGTATATTTTCTTAAGCTCTTTTCGCATCTTTAGATGCCTGCGCCATAGAAACTTTTTATAATCGTCCCAATAATCGCTTTTTAACGATGGCAGGAAATCATACGCCCCATAGTATTTCTTGCCGTCAGAACTTTCAAAAAACACTTGAGGATGCTTTGCACGTTTATAATTATTTACACCAGCAGGCATTGGCTGAAAATTCCAAAGAATATTGACTTTTTCCTTATAATCATTATCCATCCCTGCAAGCTCAAGAGGGAAAATATGATCGATTTGAGGTGTAACATCATAAAAAACATATTGCCTATTCGGCAATAGTATTTTTAATGCCAGCCAAACCCTTGAAACGAACTGATTATAGCTTAAATCAATAGATCGATTGTTGCGCACAGCAATATCTTTCATGGCATTAATCGGAAATTCCAGCCCGATTTTGCCAGCCTCCATTGCTTTTTCCGCAAAAGCGTTCACCATCGTTTGCGTATTCCAATCACAAAACTGAGAAAGAATAAAATACTGATGTATCGCCTGAATATTGCTTTCCGAAAATCTTTTTATCCTAAAATTATGCCCATTGTATTTCAGGTTTACTAAATAAACGGCTATTGGAGATAACGCCTGTCTTCTGTCAATGATCTCTCCGCGGTTGATTTTCATAAGGTCCCAGAGATAGCCTTCAAACAACTCGCGCAAAGCATCTTTGGCTTGAAGAATATGGGTGTTAAATAGTTCCAAGTGCTCATCTTTGATTCGATTCACATCGACTTTTATCGATCCAAATACCAATAAGAAAATGAATTGCAATATTTCCGCTGATGTAAAGACGAAGCCGCCAGTACATTTTGCAATCTCAGCCGATGTTTCCCAAAGACTTTCTTCATATCCTGGGTATTTCGCCTTTATCTTTGCGAGCACAAGTTCAATTTGTGTCAATGTTACGCCTCCAATATTCAGCCGGCGAAATATTTCATTTACTTCCTCTTCATTATCTGAGACGACTGGGAAATATGCAATCGATTTGATATTTCTGTCAACAAATACATCCCACAATGCGCTGATGTTTGCTTTAACCAGCAACTTGTGATCATCATCCCTCTGATTGTCAGAATATTTTTTTTCAAGCATGACTTTTGTCTTTGAGTCACAAGACAAACCTATAAGCTCCGTCATTCTTATATGATATTCAGGTATTTCATCATCTCTGTTCACAAATAAAAAACCTGTTTTGTCTGCCGAATAACTATCACGATCAAATAATAGATCAAAGCAAAGCACTCTGTCATTAAATGTATAAAGCAAAACAGAACGTAATGTTTGTAACCTTTGCTGTCCATCATAAACTAATCCTTTATCATGCCCCCATCGCCCTTCATCAACTTGTTTTGCAAATTTGCCCGGCGCATAATCGTTGACAAATTCACGAAAGGCTATCTTTGCTTTCGTCTCCCATACCACAAGTCCTCCGATTGGAAACCGTCGGAAAAGTGAATCTAAAAGCAAGCATATATAACTTTCAGATTCATATCGTGCTCCCCACACATATTGACGCTGTATTTGAGGCAAAAACCATCCGTTACTGATATTGTTCATTTTCTCGATTGCTTCGCGTATCGATATACCTGCGTATGACATAAAGAGGACTCCATCTTTTTAATCGGAACTGTTGCTTTCCAAACCGACTAGACCACACCTATCATAGTATTGCTGAAAATCTCTTCTCGGAGAAATAATCCCGTTCTTTATCTTTGCCGGGAATACGCGATATTTGTTCTTGCTGTTTTTTACAATCTTGCCTGATTCAGCAGTGATGTATGCGACATGCTTTGGGGCGGCATATATTTTTGGAATAAATATTGGAATTATCAAGACCATGTTTTCATGGAATTGAGTCAGCGTTCTATTCACGCCGTACACTTGTCTATCCTTTTTTGTATCAGTCGGATAGAGTCCGGTAACTTGGACAGGACGGATTATTGTTCTTTTCTGAACAACCTTTGAAATGATAAAGTCAAAACCTTTGTCTCTGCTGGTAAAATAAATTGTCCAGCCCGCATCAGCTAATAATCCTGCAACATACAATTCAGCAAAATATTCTCTTGTCCTTGGAGCCTTGTTTTCATCCATATTCATTTCTCCTTGGCCTCTCCCGTCACGAACGCCCCCGGCCATCCCCCATGCTTCTCAATGACCTCATCTATCTCCCCCATTATCCGTATCGTCTCCGAGAGCGCCACCACTATCCGCTGATAATGGCGTATATCCTCCGCGGAGAGCTTACGCCCCTTTCTGTCCTTCAGCCACTTCTCGCATACCTGATACCCGCCGATGTGGAAGTTCCAGACATTCTCCGGCACGCCTTTGAATCCTATTGACTGATCCTTATCGACCCATACCGTTTTTTTCTCGTATGATATCTTTTCAACCTCCGGACTCCGCGAGCCAATATATTCAGTTATGAAGTCGTCCAGTATTTTTGATTCCATGAGATGCAGTGATACAAGTTCGGCGCCGATTTTGCCAAGCGAACGAAAGAGGGGGAGTGATTTTGTGAGCGGCAAACGTGGGAAATCTATTTTAAGGAATTCGGCGTATCGAGTGCGATAAGCAATACTGTGAAAAACAGCATAAATATAGGAAAAAATAATTTCTGCTTTGAGCTCTTCTAGACATCCTTGTATGCCATTTTTTATCCCTAACTTACCGCCAAGCGTCGCTAGAAATATATCGCTATAGTTAGTGCGACATTTTGTTGAGAACGATAGACTATCGTCCTCGGGATACAGCCATAATGGAAAAACATTAATCCCACCCCGTCTAAATATGTTTGCATCGATTGGCTCTCTAGATACAGAAATTAAAGACCATATTGGGTCTTGAACTGCTATTCCTTGCCTTCCTAATCCAAGACAAATGTTTTTTTTCTGAAATACATTGCTTATCAATTCTTTGCGCGGGTAATCCATGGCAACTGTACTAAAATAGCATGCGCGCCTGTCAAATGGACGATATGAGCAAGGAATGATTTTTTCTTGCCACTTCTTGTCATATCGAACTTGCGCACGTGCTGACTCAATCTGCCAATCACGATTATTTTCTATGTTATATTTATGTGCCAATTCTCTATTAGATAAAGTCTTTACTCTTAATTCACTAATACGTAAATAAATCTCCTCTGCTTGGAAAGCGATAGCAAAATCATCGCGATGGCTTTGGAATCCAAGTACGTTCGCTGGCATAATATCTTGTATTCTTAAATATTCCTCATACTCTTTGCGCGTAGAAGTATCTTGTGGTAAAAAAAGGAAAAATGATGGCATACACTGCACTGGTCTCCATGATATGTCTTTACTTTTACCCTTCGAAAGAACATCATACTTGTAACTTCTTTGACCATAAAGGTGTGCGTGCTTTATATTTTCGCAACCACCGCAAGAATTCAATATACCAAAGGATAGTGCAACCCCTTGTTGTATATCAAAAACATTTTCATCTGGTGTGCCATCTGGAGATATCTCGCGTTTTTTAAAATTCCCATGCAGATCAATAAATCTTAATTCCGATAATGATTTCAAAAGCGAATGCCGCATCCCTCGAAACGTTGGATTATCAAGAAAGCTATGATTTGTAATAATGCCAATTACACCGACGCCTGTAATTGTAATCGTTTGCTGATATAATCTTACAAATTTTACATAGTCATCCTGAAGCCATTTAGGATTTCTCTCGCCCAATGGCACCCCATCGATAAAATAGTAATCCTGCAATAGTTTACCTATATAATTCCATGTGCCATCATCATTTTTACTTAAATTCGCCGCGTGTCCCGCATATGGAGGATTTCCAATTAATACAGAAAATTTCTGTTGCTGTTTAACCTCATTCACCGCCGCCGCCTCATGAGCAAGCGCTTCGAACATTCCGGTGAGTGTCTGCTGTCCCGCATCGCTCGGCGGTTCAAGCGCATTGGTGAGAAATATCCGAACGCGTTCGTCGCTATTAAATTGATACCCGGTCTCAGTAAGCTTCAGCCCTATCTTCATATGAGCGATCGCATACGGCGCCATCATGAGTTCATAACCAAACAGCCGTGGGAGGAGGCATTTCGGCACATATTCATTCCACTTTGCAAGACATTCGCCGTCAGTTGCACCGGCTTTCTTCCACTTCGCCATCATTGTCTTGTGTATGATGTCGATGACCTCGACGAGGAATGTCGCCGTGCCGGTCGCGGGGTCGAGAATGGTTACGAAATATGAATTCGGGTCGGTACCTTCTGGTATCTTTATTTCTTTATTCGTGCTATTTGTGTCATTCGTGGTTCTCTTCTGCTTTTCTCTGAATTCTTCCCACGTTATCGTCGATGCAAGCCCGTCCTCAAGGCCGAATTCCGTCTGCAGCAGTTCATGCACGCTACGCACGATATACGACACCACCGGCTGCGGTGTATAGAACACACCCCGCTGTACGCGGAGTTCATGATTGTATTCGTTGAGAAAATCCTGATAGAAGTGGATGACCGGGTCTTCCTGCATCGTACGCTTGCCGAAATCACGGAGAATGTCCTCCATATGCGTATCGGGATCATTGAGAAGTTCGACGACATCCTGCACGCCCAATTCATCAAAATCGAGCTTTGTCTTTCTGCCGCCGGCTGTGAGGAATGTAGAGAGCATTTCCTTAAGGAACGGATTGGTAACTGGCACCATATCGACAATATTCTTTGAAATTATTCCTGTTTGCACGCTCGGCACTGGGTTTTTCCGCTCAATGCTCGCAGTCAAAAGGCCGTAGGCAATGGTCTGCGCATACATATCGACGAATGCATCCTCGGTGAGTTCGCGTATGAGCGCCGTCTGGAACGCCTTGTGCAGCTTGTGGAGCATGCCGTTCTCAGTCTCTATCTTGAGTACCGTATGCGCACGCTTATGGATGCGCTTGGCAAGCACGGCAAGGCGCATGGCAAGGTCTTTTGCTGTCTTTATCACTTGTCGATGTCCCAGCGTGAATGCACTTCTCCACGTTTTTCGCCATGCATCAACATCGGTCTCATCGCTCGGCCAGCGAAGCTTTTCTTTCAGTGTAGCTATGACATGATCATACCGCAGGGGGGTATCATCATCGTCCCACCCGAGAACCTTCAGTGTTGGCAGATCACCGGTACTGGTATCCGTTGTAAAATGAGCAAAGGTCATGTGCCGGTCATCCGTCTGCCCGTAGCTCGAAATAAAGATAAGATCGTCCATTCCCCAGGTCTTTCTGTCCGCATCACGACCGCCCGTTCTTTTCTTGATGACAAGATGGCTCAGTATCCTCCGAAGCATGACCACCGGCAGGCGCTTCGGCTTGAATTTAACGAAGAATATCCCCCATACCTGTCCGGTGCTGAGCGGACGTAATTGCTTTATCTCCTCTATGGCGACCGCATGCTCAGCGCTGATGTTGAGTTCTTCGGGAGTATATTTGAATGTCAGCTCATCAATATCGTCAGAATCGATTCTCCATCCAAGCTCGTCGCGGAGATACTTCAGGAGCGAAGGGAATGTTTTTATCGCACGAATTTGGTCTCTGTCGGTGGCGGGCATATCAGCTCCATAGATCTCGGATTTTTAACCACGAATTACACGAATAGTCACGAATATTGTAATCCGATATTTTTTCATTCGTGTTCATTCGTGCTATTCGTGGTTGTATTCTTCCCCTTTTCATACTATACCGCAAAGCACGCATAATCAAGTTTAGGATAAGAACCAAAATAGGCATGGATTTTTTCTTCATGAAAGTTCCATCCATGCGAGCAGCACCGGTTTAAGCGGATTATCGTTAGAATCATTGAGCGGGACCTGTGAACGTTTCATATAGCTGTCATGGATATGCTTTTCTACTGTTTTTCTTATCTCAACTAGCCTTTCTGGATCTTCACACACAATGCGCGGTGTTCCTGGAACGCATGAAATATGCGCATCGATAGCTATTGTATCCTCACTGACGCCTCTGCCTGCCATGTCATACAGATACCACTTCGTAATACCGTGTGCGAGGCTCCATTGCTCATCCGCACGATTCTGCCCGGGAAGCGCGTAGCAGAAGAATACCGCGCGCACACCTTTCTGCGGATGTTCTTTGCCGCTGAATAATTTTAGCGGAAGTCCGTCGAGTGCCGCAGCTACGTCTGGGTTCGATCGAAGCAGACCCTGATACTTAAGTTGCAGTTCTTCCTGAGGGGTGGATTTTCCCTCATACGCAGCGTTAAAATCGCGTAATGCATCGTAGTTGTCATTTCCAGTAAGCAGCTTTTTCCCTTCAATGCCGAATACTTTTGAGATGCGCAGCGTTTTCTTAGTTACCTTCTTGTACAGCGATAGCAGCTGATTTAATTCGTCGGGAGGGAGGAAATTCCATAACCGCACCTTTCCGCGAACGCTTGAAAGCTCGGGATGATCGGCTATCATCTGCTTCTCGATCTTCTCATCCAGTCTGCGATCGACACGTCCTATACGCTGCATAAGCCGCACCGGGTTCCAATGAAGATCGTAGTTGATAATGAGCGATGCATCCTGAAGGTTAAGCCCTTCTGAAAGCACGTCGGTTGAAATGAGCACCCGTATCTCGCTGTCGCCGTTCTTTTTGAGTTCTGCACTCGTGGTTTCGTTGTAATACGGAGAAAAACGCTTGATGATAGAACCACGGTCTCCCTTGTATGTACTGTCGACCTCTGCGATAGAATCTATCCCTGCGGCAGTAAGGTGCTTTTGTATATATTTTGCTGTGTTCACAAACTCGGTAAAAAGGAGTACTTTCTGCTTTTTCAGGTCCTTATCGGTTTGCATGAGAGTGATCAGGCTCTGAAGCTTGTCGTCATTTTCCGGACGTAATTTATTAGTGTCATCAAGGAATTCTTTAAGAAGTTCAAGGTCCGATAATGTATGCTTGACCATCAGGTCGATACGATGCTCTTCTTCAGACAAGGTAACCCACGGACGTATGAACTCCTCCGGAAGTATATCATCATCGAGATCTTCTTCATCGATCCGTTCTTTTATAATATCACGGAGCATCCCGGCATTCTTTGTTTTCCATTTTTCAGCTTCGCTGGGTCGATGGCGCTCGACAAACGATAATAAAGTTATTATAAGATTCTCGCATGAAAATTTAAATGCGGCTATGGAGCTTTCAAATCGCTTGAGTATCATCACCCGTACCAGCGAGACTATAAGCTGTCGTCCGAGTATGAATTTATCCAACTTCGAGGCATCTCCCTTGAAGTATGCGGGGTCATAGGGTGAATACACGGCCAGTATCAAGAGCGGCTTCTGCTTATTGAAAGCCGTATCGATCTTGTCAAGCAGCGGACCGTACACCTTTTTGAGTGAATATTTTCCGACCTGCGGATCTTCCCGTTTCGGGAACATGACCTTTTCACCTTCCGCCATTTTTGTGCTTTTCATGACGTAATCACGGCTCCGCTGGACGACGATCTCTTTGAACAGCGAATCGTTGATGAGCACCTGCTGCGCTGCGATCTCCTGGGTGAACAAGTCCTGCGGTTCATCCAAAACCGATGTTTGCCCGGTTGTCATGTCGATATATACTTTTCCCTTCGCATCCGCTTCAATTATTTTTTCGAGTTCGTTCTCCAGCTTCCGAAAGTGACCGGGGATACTGTGTATCGCCAATGGCGCCGCACTGAAGTATTTTTCATCATCCCCGGTGAACAGTTCGATCTGATGCTGAAGATCGAGCAGAGAATTATTCACCGGTGTTGCAGTCAGCAGGAAGACCTGCTTGCGTTTCTTGCCGTTCGATATGATCTTTTTCAACTCCCGATAGCGCCTGGATGAACGATTGCGGAATGTGTGCGCCTCATCAATTATGATCGCGTCGGCATGTTCGGTTATCTGTTTGAGTTTCGCAGGCCAGTCAATATCTTCAGAGGGCTGTCTGAGAAGATCGGTGTGATTAATGATCTCCAGCTGCACGAATGGATTATTAAGCGCGGTCGGGAGATGCTTTTTTATTTTCGCTTCCCACACTGACGCTCGTGCCGCCTTTGGCACAAGAAGCACAACGTTCTTAAGATCGTGATCGAGCAGACGCTCAAGTATCATGAGCCCGATAAATGTTTTGCCAAGACCGACGCCATCACAAAGGAACGCACCGCCGTAACTATTCGCTATCTTCATTATCGCCTGATAGCCTTCACGCTGGTACTGTGCGAGAACAGGCGTATATATTTTTGAACGATCGCGTTCCCATTCGCTAGCTGTCAGTTCGTGGTTCCGGAAATATTCATGCAGCGATTTGAGATACACCTCGAACGGCGAATATTCACGAATATGCCTTTCAACGATCTTGAGTATATCCGGGGTGACGTCTTCGGCATCCTGCCAATGAGCATCATACCATTGCTGCAGACGGTCGACTTCCGACCGGACCCGTATATTAAGTTCCACATTATCCGTCAGTCCGGGCACCGTGAAATTACTCGAGCCGACAAGCGCTATTGATCCGACAACTTCTTGTTTCGCATGCGTGATATATGCTTTTGCATGGAATTTGTTCTTTCGATATACACGGCACTGTATTTTCCCGGCTTGTAATGCTTGAACAATGGCAGGCACGCCTGAAAGAAAATCGTTTTTCCCCTTTTCCTGTTCCATACTCTGTTCAAGACGGTTCTTCATTCCCTGTTCCATCTGTTGAAAAACCGAGCGAGTTCTTTTGGACACCTCATCTCCCATGAGGATTCTGATGTGATCCAATTTTTGCCATTGACCATCAAGAGACAGCAGCGAGCCGATCTCAAAATAACCGGTTGCTATATCGAAAGACTTGGCGATATCGCACCAGTCGTACAGATATTTCTGTGCTTTCCACTCGGCATCGCTGTTGTCAACGATGAATAGTTCACCAGTTTGCTTGTTTTGCGCATCAGCCATATTCACAACTTCCACTAAGCTGCACTCAGTATACATGAAATACAACAATTGGGCAACTTTACGGATTATTATGCTATACACTTACGACAAAAACTGTCGTGTTCATATATTCCATTTCTTGCAGCATGGTTTCAGCGTCTTCGTTGCAAGATTTTCCTTACTTATATTCGTTATATCCCCCGCCGCGTCGTTGCGTTCGCCCTGAGCCGTTGGACTGAGCCTGTCGAAGTCTTGTCGAAGGGTCGTCGCGAGCTTTATTTCTCTCCCCGTTCCCTTCCTTGCATTTCTCTGTGCTCTCTGTGCCTCTGTGAGCCATCTCTTTTCTCTGTCTTCCTCTTCGTCGCGCCTTCGCGCATGCACTGAGCCGGTGGCTGAGCTTGTCGAAGTCCTGCCGAAGTGTCGTCGCGTGAACATTCTTTCTCTCCCTGTCCCCATTCTTTTATCTTCGTCTTTCTCTTTTCTGCGTTTTCGGCATCATCGGCATCAAAACCCCAACCATTATGTCGCAAATGTACAACTAACCGCCTCTTATAACCCTTTCGGGGGATGCCAAAACAGCCAATCTGGTACCGCCGGTACTATTCCCTTTTTCCATTTCTCACCTATCTTGAACCCATGGATATCATGAAAGGAGCTTCCCATGGAACATCTTCTCGTCGTACTGTACTTCATCGCCATCCTGTCCGGCGTCCCGCCGATAATTTTCTGCCTGCAGCTTAAGAACGTCTACAAAGTGGCTTTCCTCCGTTACTACCTTGCGCTCTTCCTCTGCGCCTTCACCCTCGTCTTGACCGATGGTGTATGGGCGTATCTGCATGTTGCCATGCCGTCATTGCCGTGGCTCACATTCGCCCATTGGCTAATAGCCGCTCCTGCCGAGACCGGCATCGTCTTCACCGTGCTCATGGCATCATTTTCAGCCACAAGATCGAAAATCCCGTTGAAATCGGCTGTCGTTGTCATCATCTTTTCCGTTGTGTATATGATCGTCCTCATTCTGGACCGACCGCATTCTTCCGGCACGCTCACTGCCATACTGAATGCGATATTCCCGCTCATATTCTGTTCCGCCCTCATCCATGTTTTCCTGCGCCGCAACTCACTCCCCGTTCGCCTGAGACCGTTATTTTCCGTTTTCGCGATAATTACGGCACTCAGCTGCATCATCACCTCCCTCTCGGCGTTCCTTTCTGCAATGATAATGTCCCTCGCACTGACCGTATTCTTCATTCTGTGGTCTTTCATATCATGCGCGGCTTGCAGAAAGTGGTCACGTTCCGCCCGCGCGCTGCGCACGCATGTACTGAAAGATTATAACGAAGCGGTGAAGCGCTATGATATAACACGTTCGCAATGGCATGTCATAGAACTCCTATCCGAATCCCGCACCGCACGCGACATCGCGCAAACCCTCGGCATCAATACGCAATCGGTCTGGAACACTATCTCCGCCCTCTACCGCCGTACCGATTCCGTTTCCCGTATTGGATTATTAAGAAAGCTGTCGCAATAAAGAAAGAGCATGTCTCGCGCCGACTGACACATCCGTTCGTAACGGCACATCACAACAAATGGTGATTCGGCCTGAATATGTATTTCATTAGTATGCTATTCTCCTCCTCTCTCACATCCCCGTGAGAGAGGAGGAGCCCCGAGGAGGTGAGTGTTTTTCAAGCCGCCACGGTATAGAGGTGATTTTTTTCGCGCGAACAGCTGCCATCCTTCGTGAAGCGTATATTTTGTTGTCATCTTCTCCTATCTTTCCGGCCCCAAGATCAAATTCGAAAAAACAGTAGGTTCCTACTCTATACGAATTCGCCCCTCCTTCGTATATTCCCACGCATGACCCGCGGAACAGTTCGCACAGCGGGCGATGAAAACGGAAAACGACAGGAGGACGACATGGTTTCAACAATACGCGGCCACCCGTAGCGGCGGCAGGGCGGTCCAAAGCGGCTTCGGACCTTGTTCGCTTTACGTTCGCTTTGTGTTCGCTTTCTGTTCTATCTCGGTTCGAGGGCGGAAGACGCCTCCCGGCATCGATGATGTATGAAATATACACACCCGCTGCCGCCGGCGATATTCCGCGGCTTATGAGTGATTACAAGGAGTTTTCAAATGGCTACAGTTAAGTACAATTTCGTTGTGGCGGATCTTCGTCACCGTATCGGCAACGCGGTGTTCTCCAAGTGGAAAGATACCAACTTCGTCAGGGAGTACACCTATCACAGCCCCGGCAATACGCCTAAGCAGCTGGCCGTACGATCGAGCTTCAGTTTCGTCGTCTCGGTCTGGAAGTCATTGAGCGGCAGTATGCGCGCTTCATGGAATAAGGCTTCGTCCGGGCTCAATATGACGGGCTTCAATCTGTTCATGAAACAGAATTCCCGTCATATACTCAGGAGCGAGGTCATGGAGCTCACCCGCGAGAACGGTGAATCGCCGGTACTTGCAATGACCGCCGCGCCGGGTACTTCGGGGAGCATTGCCTGCACGTTCACGCTCGCGCCTGAAAGTGTGGAGAAGCATCTCATACTTGCAGCGCAGAAGCTTGAGAACGGCAAGCCTGTGGGTGCTATACGCATTGTGGATGTCGGTACCAACGCCACATCGCCGTATTCTATAACCGGTCTTGAACCTGGCGTGCAGTATGCGGTCTATGCGATGATGGCGGACAATGGATGCCTGTTGTCAACGACCATATCCGCATCGATAAGCGCAACCGCAGTCGCGGGAGCGTAACGGAGACATTGAACGAATGATAGATACGCACAGGGGGTAGGGCGCTATGCCCTCTCCCCCGGCGTGTCTTTATGTAAATATTTTATCGGGCAGCCAACAAAAAGGACGGCAGCAGGGGGTTGCCTGCCGCCTTTCGGGGATTAGAAAAAGAAGTTCGGGGTTATTCCATCTTAAGGAGATCCGCAATGGTCACCCCAATGGTCTTCGCCGTATCAGAGAACGCGGAGCCGGTCACACGCTTCTGGAAGCGCTTCATGACCGCAGCATAGCCGTCGTCAGGAAGCGGAATGTAACCGACTTCCTTCGAGAGCTTGGCGGCGTTCTTGATATAAAACTCGACGAACTGCACCACTTCCGGACGTCCGAGAGCGGCCGTGCTCACATAGATGAAGAGCGGGCGTGAGAGCGGCGCATACGTGCCGTTCTTCACCGTTTCGATGGTGGGTTCTATCGCGCCTTTGCCGCCGTCGATGGCGACAAGCGAGAGCTTATCCTTGTTCGCTTCATAATATGCAAGGCCGAAATAGCCGAGTCCGCCCTTGTTGCCGGCGATACCTTCGACGAGAACGTTGTCGTCCTCACTCGCGGTATAATCCGAGCGCGACTGACCGGATTTGCCCATGATCGCTTCAGTGAAATAATCGAATGTGCCCGAATCGGTGCCGGGTCCGAAGAGACGTATCTTCTCGGCCGGGAAGCTTTCGCGCACTTGATTCCACTTCGTAACGTTGCCTTTCGCGGCAGGTTCCCAAAGTTTCTTGAGCTCTTTCACCGTGAGCGACTTTACGAAATCGTTCTTCTTGCTCACCATGACGGCAAGACCGTCGTAGGCGACCGGAAGTTCGATATAATCGATACCGCTTTTCCGGCAGGCCGCTTTTTCGCTGTTCTTGATGGGGCGTGAAGCGTCGCTGATATGCGTTTCGCCGTTGCCGAAGCGCTTGAAACCGCCGCCCGTGCCGGATATACCGACAAGGACTTTGATCTTCGGATTGATCTTGCCGAATTCCTCAGCTACCGCTTCGGTGATGGGGTATACGGTGCTTGAGCCGTCGATCTGTATGCTCTGCGCGAACATGTTTCCCGCGAGCACAAGAGCGGCGGTCATGGTCATAAGTTTTTTCATTATCGTGTTCTCCTTGAACTCTGTTACTTCACTATCGTACCGCTGAACTTCGCCTTGAGCTGAAGCTGTACGGTGTGATTCCTGATCGCGAATGCCATGCTGTCGCTCGTAGCCTGAACATCGGCAACATAGGCGAGTTGTACGACCGCGGTCTTATCCGGGGTGAAATTGTAATTCACCTGAGCAGTAAGCGCCATTTCCTGTCCATTCGCATTGGTCGCATTGACGTTCTTTGCAATGAGATCGTATTTTACACCAGCATCGACATTAAGTCCATCGATGATCTTAGCCAGTTCGCCGAAGGCGGAAACACTGAACGCATTCCATATCTTCACGGACGAAGAAGGCCCTGCGGCCGATGCTGTGGTCACTGCTGAGGGGTCTCCTGCGGCACCGGGGAACTGTGAGCCGATGTATTCGCCGAAGAGCGTAAGCGGGCCCATTTTGTACTGGAGAAGTGCACCATACACAAAGCGCTCAAGACCATCATTGAAGTTGTAGAAGCGCGGGCTTGACGAATGCGTGTACGAGCAGTTGAGGCCGACCGTGAGGCCGGGGAGCGGTATAACACGGATATTCGCGCCCGCTTCCGGGATGCGGTCTATGCCGGTACCGAACACCTCATACCCTTCGCCATTGACCAACCATACATTATATTCGCCGAAACCTTCGGGGAGAAGGCCGAGGAACACTATGCCGGCATCGGCTGATTTGTAGAATTTGTACTTATCACCGAGTTGTTTATCGATGAAGTCATAATTCCAGTCATAGACGCCGCCCATGTAGTGTTTGATCCAGCCGAATTCGATCTTGCTGTCAGGAAGCGGGGTAGCGATAGAAAGATACGCGTACTTGAACTTGAGCGTGCCCTTGAGTTCGCCCGAGGCCGCCTTGTCGCTCGGTGCGGCGAAGTCCATGGTGAATCGGCCGCTTACCGTGTCACTGAACTTCGGTTCGATGGATATGTAGCCACGTTCAGCGGAGAATCCGTTGTACGTGTTCGACATATCGCTTGCATTCCATTTGGCCGTGTAGCGCAGATGCAACTCAGAACCGAGCTTTATCTCGATTGCCTGCGCCATACTGACCGCCATGCATGCAGCGATAGTTGCGAGAGAGATACGTTTCAGCATTTCGCCCTCCTTTGGGGAAATCATTATTTATTGAAATCTACGGTTATTGTGCAAAGGGATCATGTGCGGAAAGTGAAATTCGTGTTAAGAGGAGTCGTTTGAGATGGATGGCAAAAAACCGGCTTATAATTGACTTTGCCTGTCGGGAAGGTATACTTGGCATATGCGAATACGCTGTGCACTTGCACTTCTCATCATGGCCCTTCCGCTTGCGCCGTACGGGAAGAACAAGGTCAATTATGATTTCTACAAGTGGAATATACTGAAATCGCCGCATTTTGATATCTATCATGATGCAGCGGGCGAGACGGTCGCGCGAGAGGCGGCGAAGATACTGGAAGACGGTGTCTCAAAGTACCGCACGCTGTTCGATCATAATCTTGAAAAGATAATACCCGTCGTCATTTATTGTTCCACCGATGATTTTGAGGGGACGCATATTTACCCGGGGCTCATCCCCGAGGGTGTCGGCGGCTTCACCGAGCCCCTCCGCACGCGGGTGGTCGTTCCGTTCACCGGGTCATACCATGCGTTCCGGCATGTCGTGCTCCACGAGCTTGCGCATGCGTATCAATTCGACGTGCTCTACGGCGATGCCGCGCCGATATTCCGGGGCTTTCTCCAGCAGCCGCCCCTCTGGCTCATGGAGGGCATGGCGGAATACGCATCGCGCGATGATGACAATGAGATGCATATGTATGTGCGCGACGGCCTTCTCAGCGCGCATATGCCGACGATAGACAAGCTCAATGATCCGTACGAGCTCGGCCCCTACGGCTATTTCGTGTACAAGGGCGGCGAGGCGTTCTACCGCTATGTCGAGAAGCGCTTCGGGCGCGAGTATGTGGCGAACCTGCTTCATACGCTCCGTGCCGCGTACGATCTCAACGCCGTGTTCAATTTTGTTTTTGGGAAGAACACGCGGGATATCAATGATGATTGGCATTTCGATGCGAAACGGACATATCTCCCCGATGTTGTGCATTACGAACCCCTCGCGCCGGCTGCCAAGCGTGTGACCGACCATTTCAAGGACCGTTCATCGTTCAATTTCCATCCATTGCTGAGCCCGGACGGTAAGGAGATATACCTCCTCTGCAATCGGAACGTCTATCCCTCCATTATTTCGGTGAACGCAGAATCGAGCGAGCAGATGCGTACCGTAGCCGTCGGCGAGCGCTCGGATGAATATGAACATCTTCACATCCTTGATAATACGTTCTCGTTCACGTCCGACGGGTCGTTGTTCGTGTTCACTGCAAAGGCCGGCCCCGGCGACCGCATTGTGCTCTACAATACCGCAACACAATGGGTGGAAAAACGCATTGCGCTGCCGTTCAGTTCGGTGCAATTCGCGCGCATCTCTCCCCTGGGCGGAGAGATAGTTTTCACCGGTGTCAGCAACGGCATGGCGGATATCTATATCTATGATCGATCGAAGGGCGGCCTTGAGCGGATAACGTTCGACCGGTACTATGAAAGCCGCCCGTGCTTTTCGCATGACGGATCGAAGATAGTGTTCTCCGTGAACAGCAATGCGGCCTGCGACTATTATTCGGCGGATAATGACATCGTCGTCTATGACCGTGCGAGCCGTACGCTCCATACCGTTGTCGCTTCCGACGGCGATGACCGTATCGGCGATATTTCACTCGACGGCACGAAGATAATATTCTCATCCGACGTCACCGGTGTATCCGATCTCTATATCAAGGATATCTCTTCCGGTTCGATAAAACGCGTCACGAAGACGTTCGGCGGGGCGTTCGAACCGCGTTTCTCGAAAACGGGCGATCGCATCGTGTTTTCCGGATATGAAAAAGGCGGGTATGATATCTATATCGCCGATGTTGATACGAAAGCCGCTTACTCGAACGTTTCGACGGTGCTGTTCAGGGAGAACGTCCTTGGCACGGCGTATCGGACAAAAGACCTCGTTATACCGTCGATATCGTCGGCATACGCGCCCTGGCTCATGCCGGATTATTTCGTGTTCGCGGCGGGCTACAGTTCGTATATGGGCGGCGGACTCGATCTCTTCACCTCGTTCGCGGATATGCTCAATGAGCAGCGCGTGAACGCGTATGTACAGCTGCTCTATGATGATGTGTACAAGGAATTCACCGCCAATGCGGATCTCACGTATTGGCTCATCCCGTTCCGCATCGACCTCGGCGTCAATCTCTATCACTACAAGGAAACATACTACGCCTATGATACGAACGAGGCCACCGGTGTCCGGCGTCTGTACAGCGATGACGCCATCGGCGGCGGGGCGCTCGTGCGTTTCCCCTTCGACAAGTTCACGCGATTCGACCTTTTCATAAACCCCGAGCTTCATTTCATAACGTATCCCGGCGCCGGGAGCGTTTCCAATCATATGGCGAACGTCTATCTCGCCGAACTTTCTTTCGTGTACGATACGTCCATCGGCGATATGCTTTCCGCGCGCGATAATTCGATGTTCCTCATTACGATCCAGCGTTCGCTGAAATTATCGGATAATGATTACGGCTTTACGCTCATCTTCGGCGACCTCAGGCAGTATCTCATGCTTCTGCCGAACATGAATTTCGCGTTCCGCATCGCCGGCGGCAAGATATTCGATGTCGACCGATTCAAGCGTCCGTTCCGTCTCGGCGGCATAACGCGCATGTTCGAGGGCCTCTATGCGGACTATGTGACCACCGTTCGCGCCTACGGGCACGGGGAATTCACCGGGGAGAACGTGGCGCTCATCAATCTCGAATTCCGTTTCCCGTTCATCGATTATATCAAATTCGGGCTTCCCATCGGTCTCGGCAATATCGAGGGCGTGCTGTTCTCGGATTTCGGCATGGCGTGGAGCGATGAGCATGGCGCCAATCTCGGCTACTGGGACGGGGGCGGGCTGCATCTTACCGATCTGAAATCGGCCATGGGGGTAGGGTTCCGTTTTGTCGTGCCGCCGTTCCTCTATTTTCGATTCGACTTCGCATGGAAATTCGTCGGCAACGGGTTCGAAGGGAGCGACAAGTCTTGGCTCCCGTTCTTCTGGTTCGGGATGAAATTATACGATTTCTAAAGAAGTACGCGAAACACGAGCTGGCGACGCCCGATAATACCTGACGGCAAAGCTGATATGGGATGGGCCGAACCGCTACGCGTGCGTTTCGAAGAACTCAATCTCGCGATCATCGAACGGCATGGGTGAACCCATGACGTCGACGCTGTTCTCGAGGTAGCGATGTGACTTCGCCTCGAACTCAGCGTTCATTTTTTTCATTTTTGTGAGCGTACCCATGTGAACGATGTTTCCGTCGAGCATTGGCTTATTACTCCCCTTGAAGAAACGAACCATTGTTTTCCTCCCCAGGAACAATGAGTACAGGCAGATCGCAGTCGGTTGAGTTACAGTATATACCGGAATGAGAATTATGTCAACCAAATTCTGACATTTTTTTCATACCGTCTTAACTTTTCGGCTGACGGACCGCACTCTCAAAGAACTTCCTCTCTCTATTTTCGACAGAATGGCGATTTGCTTGAGCCGCTTGCTTTTGCATTCGGTGAGGGGTATTATCCCGGGATGAAACGCTCGCCGATCCATGAGTCCGTCGCACCGGAAACACATATTATCCCGGCATCGCAGTATTTTACTGCGGGAATGCCCTTCTACATAGCAAGAATTTCCCATTCTCAGGG
This sequence comes from Spirochaetota bacterium, assembly GCA_038043445.1. Taxonomy (NCBI): domain Bacteria; kingdom Pseudomonadati; phylum Spirochaetota; species Spirochaetota bacterium. Next base: position 96,834 of record JBBTBY010000072.1, on the reverse strand, counting down.
GGATTTTCCCCGGATCCAGCGACGGCAGCGTGAATTCTGGAAAATAGTATATGTGCTTTCCGGGGAGGGCCGGAAAATAGTCAATGACCGCACCTATCCTTTGGGACCCGGTGCCGTATATATCATTCATCCGGACGATAGGACATCGTATCAGATCGGATCGAAAGAGATAGTTATATACAATATACTCTTCATGCCTGAGCTTTTCGGGGATGAGATAAAGACGATGAGCTCGGAATTCGCGTTCTACGACATCTTCTATTCGAATTACTATCGCCTGCCGGCTGAAAAGCGCGAGGCATTATCGGTATTCGACGATTCCCCGCGCGGTATCCTCCGTGCGCTGGAGGAGATAGAGGACGAATATACCGGAAAAAAGCCCAATTGGCGCGATTCGATACGTTTCAAGATGCTCGATCTGCTGATAAAGCTGAGCAGGGAAGCCTCCTCTCGCATGAAGCGTGTTCCGGCGGCCCGTATCGCCGCATATATCGACCATTTCATCAGTGAACGGTATCGGGAGGATATAACGCTCGATTCCATCGCCGCTGCGGCGGGATTGCACCGTAATTATGTGGGCAGGGCGTATAAACGTTCGCGGCGAATGACGATATTCGAGGCGATAAATCGTTTTCGGGTACAAAGGGCCTGCGAGCTCATGGCGACCGAAAAGGCGATAACCGATATCTGCTATGACGTCGGATTCAACGATGTCAGTTTTTTTTACCGCATGTTCAAGCGATATGCCGGCATGCCCCCGGGTGACTGGCGCAGATCAAAGACCAAGAACATCCCGCATTGAATAGAGCCCATTGCCCCTGGATGAAAGCCACTTTGCAGCCTGCATGGCGCCGAGCGAGAAATTCTTCCGGGAATGAGCCTTATGCGTTATTTCGATGCGTTCCCCATCCGTGCAGAACATGACCGTGTGTTCCCCGACGATATCACCGGCGCGTACCGCGTGTATCCCTATCTCATTGGCCTTGCGTGCTCCGACCATACCGCTCCTGCCGTAGACGGCATTCTCCTTGAGGGAAAGCGATAAGCCCTTCGCCACCGTTTCGGCAAGCGTGAGCGCCGTTCCCGAGGGGGCATCCTTCTTCTTGTCGTGATGAGCTTCGATTATTTCCACCTCATAGCCGCCGAGGAGCTTTGCCGCGCGTTCGACAAGGGAGAAGAGGACGTTCACCCCCACGCTCATGTTCGATGCGAAAACGACGGGCATGCGCCTGGCGAATTCGCCGATGCGTGCCTTGTCCGCGTCGGAAAAGCCGGTGCTCCCGAGCACGTACTTCTTCTGCATCGATGCGGCCTTTTCCATGAGCGCGAGCGATGCATCACGGCCGGTGAAATCGATGACGACATCCGCGCTCTCGAGGAATTTCGCCGCGTCATCGGTTATCGGCACATTGATATCGTTCCTGCCGAAGAACATGCCGATATCCCTGCCGATAGCAGGATGTCCCGTAATTTCCAGCGCCGCTGAAAGCGTAAGCTCGGCGTCATTGAACACCGATTCAATGTTCATCATGCCCATGCGCCCGCGCGCGCCGGCGATACCGATCCGTATCATGTGTACTCCTATTTTGCTATGACAACGCAGCTGTTGGGAATGCCGTAATTCCCGCTCTCATCGACGCCGCTGTGCCCGGGTACGTCGATAGTGCCGGCGGCGAATTCACGTGAATAGATGGTGTCGGTGAATTGCGCATCACCGGCTTTCCATTCTGCTTTCATGGATGTTTTGACCCACGAGGCGGGAATGGACGGTGTACCGCGATCATGCACGAGCATATATACGATGACCGGTCTTGAGACGCTGAATTTCCAAGCGGGAGCCGCCGATTGGCGGTCGCCGCGGATAATACCGACGATCGATGCGCCGTTGAGCTGTGACGGTATCACCGCGATCTCAATATTTCCCGATAGCCGCGTCCCGCCCGCAGCGAATTTCACGACCTTCGCCTCCAGGCTCGATGATAGATCCCCGATCGACAGTGGTTTTGCGCTTGACGCATCCCCGGGGGCGCCATCGGACGGTGTTACTATCGCCGCATTCGGCACCCCGAAGGCACCGCCTTCATCCCGCCCGTCATGACCGGGAATAGTCACCGTCCCGGCAGGAAATTCCCGTTTGTACACCGTGTCGGTCAGCTGCATGCCCCCGTCATCCGTGGTCCATTCCACCTTCATCGATGTTCTTGTCCAACCGGAGGGGATGGCCGCCGTGCCGCGGTCGTGGACGAGCAGATATATCGTTGCGCCGCGGTTCACCTTGAACGAGAACCCCGGGGCCTGCATCGAACTGTCGCCGCGTGCGATCGCGACCATAGTAGCATTCGCAAGTGCCGGGGGCAGTGCGGTTATTTTGAACATGTTAGCGCAGCGCTTCTGGCCGTTCGCCGCTACCGAGCTTGCGATATTCGGGCCGTTCATGTCGGAAACGCTTTCCGCGGCAAAGAGTGAGAGGGATACGGCGATGAGCGCCGTGATATGGTGAGATCGCATGGGATGCCTCCTTACTATGGACGAAAATCATGCGAGTGCGTCTGTTCAGCATTGAGCAGTGTCGTTACTATACCCCGGACACATCACTGCGTCAAGACGGCGATACGCCATGTGAGTGACTTGTATTGTGGTAAAATAAAACACCTGCTTTAAAAATTCACTCACATTCGCCATCGGCACTTTTTTCCTTGACATTTACCCGTACGCGGGTAATATAGAAATCGCATTCCATCACGGTTCCCAAGGAGGAATACCTTGAAAAAGATCATTCTTATTCTGACGGCGGCCGCCATTACGCTGTGCGCCGAGGAGCGATTCACCAAGGTCGGCTATATCCGGCTCGATCAGATCTATGCGACGCTCGCCAAGGACCGCGAGGCGCGCGAGGCGCTCAATCTGCTCGTGGCGGACGCGAAAAAGAAGATAGAGGACCTGGCCGCGCAGATAAAGCAGCTGAAGCAGCGGCTGGATACGGACACGACGCTTTCGGAGAACCGCAAGAAAGAGCTGCGCAACGATATCGACTGGAAGAACGATGAGCTCACCAAGCTCGTGAAGGAGCAGGAGCAGTCCATCAATGCGAAGGGCGATGATTATCTCAAGGAATCCAACCGGAAGATATCCGAAGCGGTGCGCGCGCTCGCACGGAAAGAGGGCTACAGCATGATATTCGTCCGCGAAGAGTCGGGGATCATGTTCGCCGAGCCGGAATACGATATCAGCATGAAGGTCATCGATTATCTCAAGCAGCTTGCAAAGGAAGCCGGTAAGAAATAGATGTCACTGGTAAAAAGGACCGCCGCCGAGGTCGCATCATTCCTTTCAGGCACCGTGCAGGGCGATGCCTCCGTCGTGTTTTCGGGGTTCTCCGGCACCGACGCCATCGCCGACGGATCGATCGTATGTCTTGAGGACGAGAAATTCCTTCCCGCGGTGCTCGCATCCCGCGCGCTTGCCATTGTCACGGCGAAGGTGCTTGCGAGCGGAAAGACGGAGATAATCGTTCCCGATACGAAGGAAGCGTTCTTCCGTCTGCTCACGTTCTTCTATCCGGATGATGCTGTCACTCCCGGCGTTTCGCCGAAAGCGTCCGTTGCATCGAGCGCGAAGCTGCCTCATTCGGCATGTGTCGAGGATAATGTCGTCATCGGCGAGCATGTCGTCATCGGTGAGCGCTCTGTCATCAAATCGGGTGCCGTCATCGGAAAGGGCTCTGTCATCGGTGCGGATACGGTCATTCATCCGAACGTTACGCTGTATCCAGGCATGGAGATCGGTTCGCATGTTATCATCCATGCCGGCGCCGTCATCGGCAGCGACGGCTTCGGTTATCGCGAAACACCCGTCGGCCGCGAAAAGATACCGCAGAAGGGGAAGGTCATCATCGAGGATGATGTCGAGATAGGCGCTAACACGACGATAGACCGCTCAACGCTCGGCGCCACCATCATCAAGCGCGGTGCGAAGATCGACAATCTTGTGCACATCGCGCATAACTGCACGGTCGGCGAGCACGCCGTCATCGTCGCGCAGGTGGGCGTTGCGGGGAGTACGAGGATAGGCAGCGGCGTCATTCTTGCCGGACAGGTCGGCATTTCCGATCACTGCGATATCGGCGATAAGACCGTCATCGGGGCGCAGGCGGGCGTCATGTCCAATGTGAAGGTGCCCGCGAATTCCCTGCTTTGGGGTTCGCCCACGCAGAACATGAAGGACGAGAAGCTGAAGCTCGTAAGCCTCCGAAAGCTGTATGCCCTGACGAAATTCATCGAAGAGAAATTCGGGATGAAATTCTAGCGGGATAGATCTCAGCGAAATTTTTTCATATATTATCACCCGAGGACGACGAGGCTATGGCGAACGGCAAGACGAAATATCAGCTCATCCGGAGGGAGATAGGCCGCGAACTATCGCTCGTCCGCAGGCGTATGCGTGCCATGTGCTCCGGCGAACGGGGCGTCACTTCGCGGCTCTCCTCTCATTTCTTTTCGCATGACGGCAAGATGATACGCGCGTCGCTGATACTGCTCCTTGCCCGCGTCTCCGGCGGTATCGACCGCACCATCATCGATTTCGCCGCCGGTGTCGAGCTCATCCATGCGGCAAGTCTCATCCACGACGACATCATCGATAATGAACGCGTGCGCCGCGGCATGGCGACGCTCAATGACGGCTTCGGCAATACGCAGGCCGTTCTCTTCGGCGATCTCGTGTTCGTGCGCGCGTTCGAGCTTTTCCACGCCATCGACTGCCGGCCGCTCAGCAAAAAAGTGCTCGCCGTCATCGGTGCGATGTGCGAAGCGCAGATACAGGAAGATGTGCTCCGCGGCAACGATAAAGTGAGCCGCGACCAGTACCTTTCGGTCATCGGCGGGAAGACAGCCGCCCTTTTCGAGATATGCGGTTATGGTGTCGATGTGCTCAAAGGGCTTAATCGCCCGGCGGTACGCCGCTTCGGTTACGATCTCGGCATGGCCTTTCAGCTCCTCGATGACGCGAACGATCTTCCTTCGGGGGAGGATATCGCCGAGGGGTTCTTCACCTATCCGTTCATTCATGCGGTGCGCAGGGCGCCGCTCAGGGACAGGCGGATGATGAAGGCGCTTGCCGCAACGAAACCTTTCGGTACGAAAGAGGCGCATGCCCTCACGCGCTGTATCGAGGACGCCGGCGGCATCGAGGCGAACAATCGCCTGGCATACGATTATCTTTCGAAGGCGCTTCGCGCCGTGCGGACGGTGACTGCAGCGAGCAAAGGGCTTACCGCGCTCATCGACGACCTTATTGCGCGCTCGGGAATGCATAGCGGCTATGGCCAGCAATGGCCGCCGCCAGCAGCGCCCTCCTGGCGCAAGCGGTGAACATACTTTCCATAGCCGATATGCAGGCGCTTGACAGAAGCGTCATCGCGGACGGTATGCCGTCGCTGCTTCTCATGGAGCATGCTGCCGCGGGAATGTTCCGCCATGTCATACGATATGCCCGCCGTGGGCGATCGATCATCATCTGCGGTACCGGCAATAACGGCGGTGACGGCCTTGCGCTCGCGCGTCTTCTCGTACGAAGCGATGTCGCAGCGGATGTGCTTGTCATTGGTACGCGTGAACATTTGAGCGCTGATGCGCGTACGAATCTATCGCTCCTTTCTTCCGAGGGCGTCGATGCTGCTTTTATCGATGAAACTTCTGTCGATGATGCATGCCGAAGGATATTGTCGTCGGCAGTGATGGTCGACGCGCTTTTCGGTACCGGCGTTGACAGGAATATCGAAGGCGTGCCGAAGCGTATGGTTGAGGCGATGAACGCATCGAAAGGGATACGGATATCGCTCGATATACCCTCCGGATTGCCGGCGATAGGCAGCGGCAGCGTATGCGTCAAGGCGGATCATACGATAACCGTCGGCGCCCCCAAGGATATATTCTTTCTCGAGCCGTATACTCGCTTCATCGGGCGGCTGTCCGTAGTCCCGTCGATGTTCCCCCGCGAGCGGCTCCGCAAGCCGGGCGCACCGATGCTCCTCTCCGCTCGGGGCTTTTCCAAGATCAATTGTCCCGATGATGCCTTTGCGAGCAAACGATCGGCATCCGTGTGTATCATCGCCGGGAGCGAACAGTATCCCGGTGCAGCGGTGCTGGCGGCAAGTGCGGTCTATCGCCTCGGCGTCGGGTATATTCGTCTGCTCGTGCCGTACGCCATTCGCGACGATATAAGAAAGCGTCTTCCGCCGGAAGTCGTTACCGTCGGGGTAGGGCGGAAGGGTGACGGGCATTTTTCCGCACCGCATATCCCGCAGATCGAAAAAGAGATGAAGCATGCGCGTGCCGTGCTCATCGGCTGCGGCGTGGACCGTCATGCCGAGACGGGCGATCTTCTCAATGCGCTCGTGCCGCGTATCGACAGACCGCTTGTCGTCGATGCGGACGGTCTCTATTTCATTTCGCGCAACAAGGAGCTGATGCCGAAACTGTCATCATCGACGGTGCTGACGCCGCATGTCGACGAATTTTCGCGCCTTGTCGATATTCCGGCGGATGAGATACAGAGCGATGCGTTCAATAAACTCGCCGCATTCCGCGAACGTACGAAGGCGGGTGTTGTTCTTAAAAGCGCGGTCACGTTCATCTCGGACGATGCAGGCATAGCGGTTCATGCGCGCCCTCAATACGGAATGGGGAAAGCCGGCATGGGCGATGTGCTCGCCGGCATCATCACCGGTCTTCTCGCGCGCGGGTTCTCGATGCATGACGCAATGACGCTCGGTGTATATGCGCACGGAAAGGCGTTCCGCATCATGCGCACCCGAAGCTCGGCCGATGAGATTCAGCCGTCGGATGTATCGCGGGCGGTCGGGCATGCACTTCGATCGATACGAACACGGATCATCAAATGAGCAGAAACGTTGTGTTGCAAAATCGATCCTCAGTGAGTATAATTCAGCAATGATCGCGAACATACTTGCAACAATAATACATGGCTCCGTCTTCTTTATCATCTTTATTTTTTCGGCGACCTGCCATGAATTCGGTCATGCGCTTGCCGCGCGGTACTTCGGTGACAGGACAGCGCAAGCCGAGGGGCGGCTCACGCTCAATCCGCTGAAACACATCGATATATTCGGAACGATAATTCTCCCGCTCATGGCGATATTCCTCCGCTTGCCGGTGTTCGGTTGGATGAAGCCGGTGCCGATAAACCCGCTTAATTTCCGCCACCCTGAGCGCCATCAGGCCGTTGTGTCGGTCGCGGGGCCGCTTTCGAACCTGCTGCTCATCGCCGTTTCATTCGGCATGCTCAAACTGCTCACGTTCACGCTCCCGTCGATGTCCGGCGGGAATGCGCCGGCGGCATTTGCGCTCATCCGCATGGTGCCGGAAGGCATGGCGCAGGCAGCGGTCATAGCGTATGTCACCCTTATCGTGATATTCTATACATCGTATATCGTCAATATGATACTCATGGTGTTCAATCTGCTGCCGATACCGCCGCTCGATGGCGGCTGGGTGCTCAGATATTTCCTGCCGGTCAGCGGCAAGATGCTGTTCGACCGGTTCTATTCAAAAGGCTTTTTAATACTATTACTGCTCATGATGTTCGGTATCATAGGGAAGATATTAAGTCCCATACTTTATTATTGGCGAATGTTCCTTGGGCCGGAAATACTGTCCGTGATACCTCCGCTCTTTCGCTGAGGCATCGATGATACGCTACAGCGAATACCGGCTTGCCATGTATCTCGCCTGTCCGCGCAAGTACTATCACCGCTACATCAAGGAAAAAAGAACGCCGATGGCCGTTACGCCGTACAATATACTCGGCGGCAATGTGCATCTAGCCTGCAAGGAATTCTACCGTTTGAACGCCGAGGCGCGTACGCTCGATGCGCTCCATGCCGATTTCCGTTCGATATGGAAGCGGAGCTCCGCAAGGGAATTCTTCGACTCGCGCGAGAAGGAGAAGGAATTCGGCGAGGAGGGGCTTCGCATGCTCGCGAACTTCCACCGCCGTTTCGGCGCGGTGAAGCCGTATATCATGGAAAAGCACATGGAGAACCGGTTTAACGGTTTCATTCTCTACGGCCGCGTCGACCGCGTCGATATATCGCCCTCGGGCGCGCTCTCCATCATCGATTATAAGACGAACCGTTTCAAGGAGCTGGAAGGGAAGGACCGCGAACGCCATACGATGCAGCTTAAGGTATATGCGCTCCTCCTGAACAGTAAAGAGCGCCCGGTCGAGACCGGGGTGTATTATCATCTCGGTGAGGACTGCTGCGATACGGTCGAATTCACGCACGAAAAGATAGCGCGCATCCATGATATGATATGCGAACTTGTCGAAGAGATAGAGCATGATACGGTGTACGATCCCAATGCAGGGAAGTCATGCGCGTATTGCGATTACCACGCAGAATGCGATTCGAATTCGGGTGTCGCCCCGGCGGAAGATGCGAACGAACTGGACTTGGGGGATGGGCAATAGCGGTGGACGGATGCCGCCTGTTATGCGCTCTGTCTGCGCTTCGGTTTTTCCTGCGCAAGCTTCTTTTTCTGCTGCGCGAGAGAATAAAGCGTATTCCTGTTGAGGCTGTCGATGATGCCGTTCTGCAGGTCCCTCCACATGTATTTCGCAGGACAGGTGCCCCGCCGCGGACAGAGATCGCTGTCCTCCATGCAGTGAATGGGGAGCACCACGCCTTCGGCGAGGGTTATCACATCCCCCATGCGTACGGTGCGCGGGTTCTTTGTGAGGGTGAAACCGCCATGCGCGCCCTTGGTCGTTGCGACCACCCCGTGGCTTATGAAAATGCGCATGATGTTCTCAAGGTACTTCACCGATATCTGCTGCTCATTCGCTATTTTCGAGAGCGACGTCGGTCCTTTGCCGTATCGTTCTGCAAGGCAGATGAGCGCGCACGTGGCGTATCTGCCGATGGTGGACACTTTCATGTATTGCCTCCTTCCACCCGGTAGTCATTTTCGATTCCGGCGATACTATATATCGCAGCGAGCATGTTGTCAATGAATCATTTATGGATCATTTTGGATCATGCGCGGATGTATCTATCGTCATACCTGCTTTTCGCCGGGGCGTACCGTCGGTGTTACCGGTGATCCGGCCCATGACTCCCGTGCGTAGAGGTGCTCTCCTTTCATGACGAGCGAAAGATCGCCGACCGATACATCGTCTTCGAGTTCGGTGTCGTAGAGCACCAGGGTGTCGCTTCCCACGGAGACCCGCGACCCGATGCGTATGGTCCCGAGCTTCATGACACGGTCCTCGAAGAGATGCGTCTGTATCGTACAGTCGTCGTTGAGCGCTACATCGTCGCCGAGCGTGACAAGATCGAATTCGGTGATATCCATGGTATGCATCGCCGCGCGCTTGCCGATCTTCATCCCGAGCAGGCGGAAATACCATGGCAGGAACACCGTGCCCCTGAGATGCGATGCGAACACCGGGTTGGTGAAATTCTCGATGAAACCCGTCATGAATTCGGTCTTCCAGACGAAGGTGCTCCAGAGCGGATGTTCCCCCCGTTCGTAGCGCCCGATAACGATGCGTTTGAGGAGCGCCGTGACGGCGATGGCGGCGGTGCCGAGCACGCAGTAGATGAGCGGGAATGCCAGGAGCGCCTGCCACATCGGTACGTGATCTTCGATGATGATGAACAATGAGAGAAGGAGCGATGTGAAGACGATGAACGCCGTCGAGGGGAGTATGATGCGGAGGAGTTCGATGGCAAGCCGCCTGCGATAGAGCTTTATACTCGGGGTGTATGTCGTTTCCTCCGCGAATCCGGTGCCGCTCGCGCGCCGCGGGAGATACATGGCCGGATGACCTACCCAGGCCGTGCCCGACGGTACCGACGCATCGCGCGGTATGGTCTGGCATCCGATGAGGCAATTATCGTCGATGACCGTGCCGTTCGGGATGAACGCACTGTTGCCGATGAACGTTCGGCTGCCGAGCTTCGTCCGCTTGAGGATGATGCGCCCCGCTTCGATGCGCGCCGCACCGAGCCCTACGCCGTCGGCGATGAAACTTTCCTGTCCGATCTCGAGCAGGTCCGGCAGTATGAACGACGCGGTCGACACTTCCGCGCGTTTGCCGAGCGATACGCCGAGCGCACGATACCAGGGGAGCACGGCGAGCGTGGCATAGAGCGTGCCGAGCGTGCCGAGGCTTATCTCCATGAATTTATCGAAGAGCCATTTGCGGACATAGAAAACGCTCCGCAGGGGATAGGACCCCTCCCGCAGTTTCCCGAGCACGAGCCATTTCACGGCGACTATCATGATCGCGGAGAAAAGGACGAACGATGCGCCGACGAGCGGGGCGACAATGAGGTAGAAATAATTCTCGCTCGCATAGTCGATGTTGTACATGAGCATGACGCCCGGGAACACCGGGAGAAGACCGAGCGTCGGAAGAATGAAGAAGCATGCCGCAAAGAACATGGTCACCAGTGCGTTCCTCACCGGCGGTACGGCGGAGGGCGCCCCCGCGGACGCCCGTCCCCCGATGCATGCCGCAGGCGATCCGCCCCAGCGTGTATCGTCCGAGAGGCGCATCCCCGGTGCGATAGCGGTGAGCTCATCGACCAGAACATTGGATCCGATGACGGTATCCTGCGCCACGACCGCGCGCGCGCCGATGCAGACATCGTTCCCGATCCGTATCGAACGTATCTTGAGGAGCCCGTTCTCTACCGCGTGGCAGGAGATGTTCGCATCGGCATTGATGACCGTGTCCGCGCCGACGGATATCATATCGAGTCCGCCGACGAGATCGGAATCGATGTGGGTGCGTGCACCGATGTGTGCACCTAATGCGCGGAGATACGCGTTCATGAGCGGTGTGCCGGAGAGGAATTGCAGCGGGAGACAGCCGAGCATGTGATGCACGAACGTCCATCGCAGATAATACGCGCCCCAGAGGGGGTGATCGCCTTCCCGGACCCGGCCGAGCACTATCCATTTGAGCAGCACTGCGATGATGAGCATGGTGGGGTAGACGAGACAGAGCGCCGCGACAGCTGCGATGACCGAGTAGAGCTGTTCGTATTCATATGCGTGAAAGTAACTGTATACGACGAACGGTGTCGCCCATTGCAGGGAATAGAACCCGATGACGATAAAGAGCATGAGCGCCTGGGCGATGCCGCTTATCGTATGCCGCCACTGCGGTATCGGTCTGAACGCGCGCTGCCGTGCTGATTCCGGGGCGGCGTTCGCGAGAAGTCCTGCAAGCGATGCGATCGAGGGGTGGTCGTAGAGATCGCGCATGGAGAGCCGCGAGAACCGCGCATCGGTGCGCATGCGTGAAACGAATCGCGCCGCAAGGAGCGAATGACCGCCGAGCGCGGTGAAGAAATCATCGTTCTCGCCGATCGCCGTCGTCCCGCAGAGTTCGCACCAGAGGTGATAGATATGGTTCTTTACGGGGTCGTTGAGGTCGGTCTTCGCCGGGGATATCGTGCGTGCGGGGAGACGCCCCGTATCGATCTTGCCGCTCGGGAGCCGCGGGAATTCGGCGAGCGCATCGATGGATGCCGGGACCATGTATGCGGGGAGCTTTTCCCTGAGCCTGGCAATCGCCGATCGTTCATCGAATGCGGTATCCGATTCCACATACCCGCAGAGGAAGTGGTTCTCCTTTTCCCGACGTGCGACGACGACGGCGTTCCGTGCGCCGGTGACCTCGACGAGCACCGATTCTATCTCGCTCACTTCGATACGGAAGCCGCGTATCTTTATCTGCGAATCGGTACGCCCGAGGAATTCGATCTCCCCCTGCTCGTTGATACGCGCACGGTCGCCGGTGCGGTACAATCGGGGGCTCGTGTCGCCGGTAACGGCGGTGTGTCGGTTCTCGATGTATCGTTCGCGGGTAAGGTCGTCTCGGCCCACGTATCCTTTTGTCACCCCGGCGCCGCCGAGCACGAGCTCGCCGCTTTCACCGCGCGGGAGCAGCTCCTGTGCGGCATTCATGATGGAGCATGTGTAGTTGGGGATGGGGCGTCCTATCGTCACCGCTTTTCCGGGATGCATCCTGCTTATCGTCGCAACGACGGTGGCTTCGGTCGGTCCGTACGTATTATAGATGACGCGTCCGGGTGAGAACCATGCGGCTACATGCTGTTCGCGGCATGCCTCGCCGCCGACGATGAGCATGCGTACCGATGGCACACTGTCCTCGAACATCGTGAGAAATGACGGCACGCAGGAGAGCACGGTGATATGGCGTGCAGAGAGCATCTCCCGTGTTTCCGGTCCGCCGCGCATGATGCGCTCGGTGCCGACAACGAGCGTTGCCGCAGCATGGAATGTCACCCATATCTCCTCGATGGAAGCGTCGAATGCGATGGAGAACCCCTGCAGTACGCGATCGTTCTTCTGCACACGATACATCGTCTGTTCGGCTATGACGAGATGCCGCGCGTTCGCGTGCGATACCATGACGCCCTTGGGCCTGCCGGTGCTGCCCGAGGTATAGATGACATACGCTTCGTCATCGGGAGCGGCGGGTGATGCGCGAAAGAGCGGTTCATGTCCGCGGATAGCGGCTTCATCATCGTCGATGCATATCGCCGGTGTCTTTCCTGAAAGCATGCCCCGGAATTCAGCCGCCGTTACGATGCACTTCGCGCGCGAATCATCGAGCACGAAGGCGATGCGGTCGGCAGGATATTCGGGGTCGAGAGGGACGTAGGACGCGCCCGTACGAAGAACGCCGATGATGGATGCGTAGAGCCCGAGCGACTTGCGCATGAGTATCGCGACGCGGTCGCCTTTGCCGATACCGCGTTGCGTGAGATGGCCTGCGAATCGGGAAGCGCTCGCAGAAAGGGCATCGTAGGTTATCTGCGCGCCGTCATGATCGACGGCTATGTTCTCCGGGTGGCGCCGCGCGCTGTCGTCAAAAAGCCCGACGAGCGAGCCTTCGCCGAGAAGCGATGGGACGGGGTTTGCAAGGAATGATAGTGCATCCATACGGCTTCCGGTATGACGATCGATATTTCCAGTTAGTTCCCGGTACTGTACGATGGAAACATGATTTTTGCCAGCCATCGGGGCCTATTCTCAGCAGAGAGGATATCTGACTTGCATTGTCATGCCGATTGATTATACTGAGCGCACGGTACGAACAAGATATCTGGCCGCGAACGGCGGCGGGAGTATTCCATGCGTGCATATCGGTTCCTTGCGGTACTCGCGGCATTCGCTGTCGGCATATCGGCCGCGCCGGTCGTCATGAAGCAGTACACGCCCGGCAAGCAGAAGATAAAAGATGAGATCGATGCTATGGTGACACAGGGCTATGCGCCGGTGGGCATTGAGCTTGCAGTGCAGGGTACGGCGAAAACGCTGTATGTGCTCTTCGACATCGATCCCGATAAGGAAGCCAAGGCATGGCATATCGGCACCTACAGGAATTCGGCCGAAGCCGTCGCCGCCATCGGCGCCGAGATCAAGAAAGGGAATACGCCGTGCGATATCGCGTGGTCGGCGACGCAATGTTTCGTGCTCTATGTGCGTTTCGAGGAGCCGGTGACCGAGGCGATCGTTCTGTCTGCAAAACTCGGCTCGACGTTCGATAATCTTGTCGACGATTATGAAGGCAAAGGCTATTGTCCGATCGGCTTCACACTTGAATCCGAGGGTGTCGCCGCAGTATTGTTCGTGAAGTGGGCGGAGCCGATCATCGATGAGTATGAAATGCCCGCGTACAAGACGGCCGCTGCGCTCGAGAAGGATATGGCCGGCCGCGTAAGCGACGGCTTCAGCCCCTGCGGTTTTATGATGGCGAAAGGGCAGTTCTGGGTATTCGCGATAAAGTGAAGACTATCATGCCGTGTGTTCCAAACGCGCGCAAAAATCGGCATATATATTGAAAGTATACTGACATAGTATATACTTCCCGCAGCGACAAAGGAGCCCGCAATGACCGTCACTATCGTGATCCCTGTCTACAACGAAGAGAAAACGCTTGAGGAGCTCGTGTCGCATGTCCGCGCTGCGAAGATGCCGGCGAAAAAGGAGATAATCCTCGTCGATGACTGTTCACGCGATAATACCCGGCAGGTCATTGAGAAACGGCTGAAAGGCAAAGTGCAGAAAGTAGTGTACCATGAGGTGAATCAAGGCAAGGGCGCCGCGCTTCGGAGCGGGTTCGCTGCGGCGACAGGGGATATCGTCATCGTGCAGGACGCCGACCTTGAATATGACCCCAGGGAAATAGCGAAAGTGCTCGCCCCCATCGTCGACGGCCGTGCGGATGTCGTGTACGGCTCCCGTTTCATCGGCTCGGAAGCGCATCGTGTCCTCTACTACTGGCACGCCGTCGGGAACAAGATGCTCACCATGGCCTCGAATATGTTCTCCAATCTGAACCTTACCGATATGGAGACATGCTACAAGGCGTTCCGCCGCGATATACTCAAGCGCATTACGATACAGGAAAATCGGTTCGGGTTCGAGCCGGAGATAACGGCGAAGGTGGCGAAGCTCAATGCGCGCATCTATGAAGTGGGGATATCCTACAGCGGAAGGACGTACGAAGAAGGGAAGAAGATCGGATTAAAGGATGCGTTCAGGGCCCTGTACTGCATCATCCGGTATAACGTCTTCGGCTAAGGGTTCGAATTCGTACTTGTATCCGTTCCAACGGCATTCGTCCGCGCATCGTATCCATGCATGTTCGTGCAGTACTTCTTTTCTATGCGAAGCATTTCGATGACGTTCACGTTCGTGCAGAAGCCGTTCGTGAAGAGACCGGAATCGCGGCAGAGGAATACCTCTTCGACACTTATCGGGCGATGCCACTCGTTCGTCGACTGTATGAATTGACCGAGATAATTGAACAGCACCGGTGCCGCCGCACCGCCCCCGGTAGTGCCGGCGGGGAGCGGCTGCCCGCCGTCATTGCCAATCCATGCCACCGATACGAGCGCCGGTGTGTACACAGCGAACCAGGCGTCCTTCGCGTCCGATGTCGTGCCGCTTTTCGATGAGACCGTTGCGGTGAAGCCTGCTGCTTTCGCCGCGTAATAGCCGGTGCCGCCTTCGCGCGTGACGCCGGTGAGCGTTCTATTGACGAGATAGAACGCCGCCTGACCGTAGGCGCCGGTATCGCGGGCGTCCGCACGGCGAAGCGCATCGATCTCGATGGGAGCATTTCCCCGGTCGAGTATCTTTTCGATGTAGTACGGTGTCGGCGAGCGGCCGTACGTGGCGAACACGCTGTAGGCGACGGCCGCTTCCATGGGGGTCAATTCCAATGTGCCGAGCGCGAGCGAGAGATTGTTGGGCACGGCAACACCGGGGATGATGCGCTTTATCGGATCGATGACCGACGATATGCCGAGCTGCTTAGTGAGCTGCACTGCCACGGTGTTGACCGAACGCGTAAGCGCCTTCTCGAGCGTTATCTCGCCGGCATGCGTGCCGTCGTAATTCTTCGGTGTCCACTTCCTGCCGCCGTCGATGGGATAGGAGTACGCCTTGTCGACCATGGTGCTCGAGGGGAGAAGCGATGCGTCGAATGCCGCTGCATAGATGAACGGCTTTATGAGCGAACCGATCTGCCGTCGGGCGGACGTCGCGCGGTTCAATTCGTTCTCGATGAAATAGCCGCTCCCGCCGATGAGCACACGCACCGCGCCCGTATGCGGGACCATGCTCACCACGGCGCCTTCGTAGCGGTTCGTCCCGGAGGTGAGCCCGGCGAGCGTTGCCCTGAGCGCACGCTCCGCCGCCGCCGTTTCATGATAATCGAAGGTGGTGTATATCTTCATGCCGGAGGAGATCATCTCCTCGCGCGGGAAATACGTCTCGATGATCTGACGGACCTTCTCCGCTGCATAGGGCGCAAGATTGATGCTCATGTTCCACTGCGAGCCGCGTACCGAGGAGGCCATTTTTTCGCCGTAGTGTTCGTCGAAATAGGTGAGCTCGCCCGCCGCCGCCTGCATGTCGATGAGCTTGTGCGAGCGCATACGCGCGAGTATCTGCGCCACTTTTTTCCGCGCGCGCGGGGGGTTGTTCACCGGCGAGAACGCGCGCGGATTGGGGAGCATGCCGACGAGAATGGCGTATTCCACGAGACGGCATTGCCGGAGCGGCTTCTGGAAGTAGTATCTGCTCGCAGCATCGAACCCGTAATTGCCCTCGCCGAGATAGACGGTGTTCACGTACATGGCAAGGATATCTTCTTTCGCATAGTTCTTTTCTATCTCTATGGTGGCGAAAAGTTCATACACCTTGCGCTTGAACGTCCGCTCGGAGCGCGTGAGCCGGTTCTTCGCGAGCTGCTGGGTTATCGTGCTGCCGCCGCCGGATATCCTGAACGTGAGCGCGTTCTTGACGGCGAGGTAAATGACGCGCATGACATTGATGCCTTTATGCTGATAGAAACGCTGGTCTTCCATGATGGTGAGCGCCTGGATGAGGAGGGGATTTATCTCGTCGAGGTATACTATCTCGGCATTGGGCGGGAGATATTCGCCGATAACGATATTGTTGCGGTCATAGATGCGCGTCGGCGGTATTTCGCTGAAGGGGTCGTCGGGATTGAACGAGCGCTTATCAGCGGCCGCCTGCACGATAAGGCGATGATATTCTGCTATGCTCGAGAGCGCTTCATCCTTTCGGGATTCCCATTCCCCGCGTACGGTGAGCACCAGATAGGTGAAATAGATCGCGTAGATGACGACGGCGGCGAATGCGACAAGTATGACAGGGACGAGTACGCGCTTTACGATGCTGAAGAACCGTCCGCGGTCCATCATAGATCACTCATCTTTTTTCGGGCCGAGGGTGCGAATGCGGTCGCGTATATTGTTGACGAAATCGACGGGTTTTTTATCGGCACGTTTTACCTTGAACGCTTCCATGACCGTGGCGATGACCTCGGAGAACGGCGTGCCGGGAACGCTCTCGCCGGGGAGCGGATTGAGCGACGATTGCATGCGTATTGCGTCCTTCGCGTGCTTTTCGGTTATCTCCTTGATGATGCTGACATTGTGCTCGCTGACACCGAGCAGGAATATCTCCTCGGCCACCTCGATGACACAGACATAGCGGTTGGGCGCAACAAGGGTAAGCCCGAGAACCTTGACGAGCGTATTGAAATGACCGAGCTGGTTCGATCGGCGTTTCAGATACAGAAAAATGAAATAGAGTACGCCGATGAATATCGCTATCGTAACGAGCGCACGCACGACCATCCAGAAATAACCCGAAACCCCGGGGGAGCGCTCACGTTCGAGATCGGTAAGGAAGAGCGGGGTGTCCGCCGCGGTGTTCGTCGCCTGTACGTTCGTCGCAACAGACGCTTTTGCAGCGTGTGCCGGTACGGAGCAGACGATGACGGCGGCGAGGAGTAACAGTGCGGCTTTATGCATGTGATCCTTTTTGATGGAGCAGAATACGGAGAGAGCGGGATTTGAACCCGCGCGTGGAAATAAATCCACTTCAGTTTAGCAAACTGACGCCTTAACCAGCTAGGCTACCTCTCCTGGTCGCAGGGATTATAGCAAATACGATGATTATGTCAACGCAATTCCGCGTTTTTTATACCTCTGCCGAGTGTGCGGCCATTTGAAAACTCCTTGTATTCACTCAAAAGCCGCGGAAGATACTCGACGGCATCAGGTGTGTATATATTATACATCATCAATGCCGGGAGGCGTCTTCCGCCCTCGAACCGAGATAGAACCTGAAGCGAACCTGAAGCGAACAAGGTCCGAAGCCGCTTTGGACCGCCTCGTCGCCGCTACGGGTGGGCGCGTATTGTTGAACTCATGGCGTCCTCCTGTCGTTTTCCGTTTTCAACACCCGCTGTGCGTACTGTTCCGCGGGTCATGCGTGGGAATATACGAAGGAAGGGCGAAATCGTATAGAGTAGGAACCTACTGTTTTTTCGAATTTGATCTTGGAGCCGGAAAGATTTAGGAGAAAAGATGTTGGGAAGAGGCATCTCGCGACGACTGCCGTGCGGCCATGGGCGCAGCTGGCGGCATAGCCGCTAGGAAGCCGCGACGGGAAGCAAGACGAAGAGAAGAGATATCACGCAGAGACGCAGAGAATTAGGAAGAAGAATGTTACGTGACGACGTGATAGCTGTTTTACAGACCGTTTACAATGCGGATTATGCCGTCTTTGAGAAGAACGGTGTTGAAGTTAAGGAGCAGGCCGAGTCTAAGTTTGGTCAGCTTGAGATATGTGAGCAGCTGTTTCATATGCATTGCCTGTACGTTCTCTACAGACTTAACTTCTATGATGATTTTATTTTCTACGATAATGTCTGCGCGGAAGCCGAACTCGAACACTTTGCCGCCGTAGTTTACGGGAATCATGACTTCCGGCTCGGCGTGTAAGCCGCAGGCAAGCAACTCATGGATGAGAATGTTTTTATAAACGGATTCTAGCAGCCCGGGGCCAAGCGATTGATGGATTGTGGTAGCCTTCTGAATGATTATTCCTGATATTTCGTTGTGATTCATGGGGAAACTCCTTTTTCTTTTTCCCATACTCACGAACGAGTTTGCGTCGCACAAATCGCCATCCATGGATCGTGATCACTCGCGCATCCTGCGCTACGGTCAAGGGCGCGTGTGGTTTTTACACTTGACCGTGACACATGGACGTGTCAGTCGGTGCGAGGCATGGATGCCGACTTGCGCCGATCGGACGAGTGAGTGCGTACATTTAAGAAAAAGGAGTTTCTTCTCTGCGCCCTCCGCGCCTCTGCGAGATATATCTTCGTTTCATTCCAACAACCTAAGCGCAGCCCTGAAGGGTGACACCCATACGCCGGTTCATTAAGCGTTGCGTGTACGATGGTTCGGCTGGTTTGGAGCCAGCTCACCTGCGGGAAGTGTGTCTTTCTCTTGACATTTCAGCGCGCGAGTGATAGGATTATGTTTACGTCATAGGCGTGAGGAGGAGAGAATGAAATACACTCTCGCAATGCTATCCGGGCTTGCCCTTATCGGGCTTATGATCGCCTGTGCGGCGCTCCCGGAAAAGGAATTTTCGCTCGCGAATGAGCGGCGAAATACGCTTAAGAAGTACAAGCTTGACAAGTACGCATCGAACGAATTCATCGCCGCCGAGACGAATTATACTGCCGGCAAGGGATACTACAGCAACGACAACGGCAAATCGAAGGAATCGCTCGATAAGGCATTATCGAACTATCAATTGGTCATGGATAAGGGTTTTCCGGCTGCTACGGCCGACTCCAAGAAAGAGGCGGATCAGCCGAAGAAACAGGCCGATGATATCAAGGCGAGCGTTGCGGTAAAGACCGAATACGACGAGGCGCAGGCGCTGTACGATGCGGCGCTCAAAGCCAAATCCGAGACGAATTATGCCAAGGCCATCGATCTCCTTCAGGAATCAAAGAAGAAATTCCAAGTGGTCGCTAAAAAAGCGAAGGAAAAAAGGACCAAGGCCGATACAGCCATACGATCGACGGACAAGGACCTCGCGGGCATCGAGGCGACGGCCAAAGAAATAGAGCGATTACAGGCCGAAGAAAAGAATTCAGCAAAAACGGAGTAACCGATGAAACGCACACTAACCGTTATCGTTTCTCTCATCTGTGCGGCGTCGGCCACGTATCTCGCCGCCCAGTCGATGCAGGAATTCCTCCAGAAGAACGAGGATTACCGGCAGGCGCAGGATCATCAGAACAAGGCGAAGGCGGATTTCGACCGCGGTGATTATGACTCGGGCTATGCGAATTCGCAGAAAGCGAAGGAGTTCGCGAAGAAGGCGCAGGAAAGTACGCTTATCATGTTCGTGAAATACCGCGCCAATTCCTGGAAGAACCGTGCGGAAGAACAGATCCGCTATGCGACGCAGAAGGGCGCCGCGACGAACAGTATCGGCAAGACGCAGTTCACCATGGCCACGAATTATTACCGCGAGGGGAATGATATGTCGGCCTCAGGAGAATCGCTTGCCGGCTGGCCTTCCATATCGAACACCTACGAGCAGGCTATCGGCCAGTACAGCAATGCCGCCGGCAAGGCCATAGAAGCGAATGATGCGATACGCGCATGGGAGCGGCAGATGGCATTGAAGGCCGCATTCCCCGGGCTCATAATGAAAGCGAAGGCGAATCGTGCCGCTTTGATACGCGACAGGCTCATCAAGACCGGCGACGAGGATGACAAGTCGATACTTGCGTTCATCACCGATGCCGAGGCGGCGTTCAAGGCGAAGGACTATGAGACCGCCGACAGCAAGGCCCGTGCCGCGGTCGACCTTACCGATACGATACGAAAGCGCGACGAAGCGGAAAAGATATTCTCGCTCGCGTCCGCTGCACTTGACGGGGCGAAACAGAGCAAGCTTGGTACCGAAAAGCCTCAGGAGATACAGGAGGCTTCGGGACATATCGATAATGCGAAGACGGCCCTCGATAAGGAGAATTACGACGATTGCATCAAGTTCTCGAAGGATGCGCTCGCCGTTCTCGACCGTATCGGCGGCGGGGCTATACTCCCGAAGTATTACAAGGTGCGGCTCATACCGAAGCGCCGCGACTGCCTGTGGCGCATCGCCGAATACGATTTCGTGTACAAGAACGGCGCGTACTGGCATGTGCTCTACAATGCGAACCGCGATTCGCTCAAGTACCCGGACAACCCGGACCTCATATTCCCCGGACAGGTGTTCATGCTCCCCAGTTTGAAAGGTGAGAAGCGAGAGGGGACGTACGATCCGAACAAGCGCTATGCGCCGTATAATCAATCCCTTTACCCGGGCCCGGTACGTGCGAATGTAACGCCGGTACCTCCGCATGTCGAAAAGAAGACGGAAAAGAAACCGGAAGTGAAAGTACCGAAGGTGGAGAAGAAGCCGGAAACGAAGGCGGCGGACCCGAAGGCGGGGGATGCTCTCCCGGCGAAGGAAACGAAGCCTAAGGAACCGACGCGCATGCCGGGGGCGAGATATTGATGACGTGCCCCGAGGCGCTGCCCCGGGGACATTAGCTGGAAGGAGTTGTACCGTGAAACGAGCATCATTGTTCCTGGTCGTGTGCTTCGCATTCGCCGCTGTTTCGACATGCGCGGATGCGGCGAAAAATAATAACAAAGGAAAGAACGTGACAACAGAGAAGATCATGGTGATCGAAACATCGTTCGGGAGTATAGAGATAAAATTCTATCCGAACAAAGCGCCGAAGCATGTTGAGGCGATACAAAAGCTCACGGGCGAGGGCTTTTATAATGGGACGACATTCCATCGCGTCATTCCCGGTTTCATGATACAGGGCGGCGATCCGAATTCCAAGAGCCAAAATCGCGCAATGCACGGCATGGGCGGCCCGGGATTCACTATCCCCGCCGAATTCAACGATGTGCCTCATAAACGCGGCGTCTGCAGTATGGCGCGTTCGCAGAACCCGAACTCTGCGGGCTCACAGTTCTTCATCTGTGTAGCGAGTAATCCATCGGTCAGCGGCCTCGACCGCCAGTACACGGTATGGGGTGAGGTCATCAAGGGCATGGAAGTAGCTGATGCAATCGTTGCCGTCAAGCGAGACCAGAACGATAATCCGCTGCAGCGTATTGAAATGAAGGTGTCCCTGAAAGACGTGAAGTAACGATGCTTACACAAAAACGCCCCCCGTTCAAACGGGGGCGTTTTTGTTTTACGACGGTATGAAGTGAGGGTGGGCCGATGGAATTCGACAGGATATTAGTGCTCGATTTCGGATCGCAGGTGACGCAGCTTATCGCCCGGCGCATCCGTTCGCTTTCGGTGTATTCCGAGATCGTGCCGTTCTCATATCCCATTGAGAAGATACGCGCGTTCGCTCCCAAGGGCATCATACTTTCCGGCGGACCATCGAGCGTGTACGATAAGAGCGCCCCGCGCATCTCGAGGGATATTTTCGATCTTGACATCCCGGTGCTCGGCATCTGCTACGGCATGCAGCTGATCACGAACCTGTTCGGCGGCAAGGTCGAGCGCGGCGAGCGCCGCGAGTATGGTCATGCGGTGATGACGGTGTCATCACCCGGGGCTTTCTTTGCCGGGCTTGATGCTTCGCAGAAGGTCTGGATGAGCCATTCGGACAAGGTCGTTTCCCTTGCGCCTGGTTTTACCGTGACGGCAAAAACGGAGAATTCGACAGCCGCTATGGCCGACGAGAAGCGCCGTATCTACGGCGTGCAGTTCCATCCGGAAGTGGTCCATACCGTGCATGGGACTGCGATGCTGCGTAATTTCGTGACCATGTGCGGCTGCCGCGAGAACTGGACCATGGCGTCGTTCATCGAGAACAAGGTGCGCGAGGTCCGCGAATTGTGCGGCGACAAGAAGATCATACTCGGCCTTTCCGGCGGCGTCGATTCGTCGGTGCTTGCGGTGCTGCTCCATAAGGCGGTCGGCGACAGGCTGAAACCGATATTCATCGACAATGGACTTTTGCGCAGGGATGAGGCGGATCAGGTGCGTGCGCGTTTCAAGAAAAGCTTCGATATCGATCTCATTTTCGTCGATGCGGGGAAGCGATTCCTCGCATCGCTCAAAGGCGTCACGAATCCCGAGAAGAAGCGCAAGATCATAGGGAGGCTTTTCGTCGAGGAATTCTTCAAGAAGGCGGGGAAGATAGATTTTCTCGCGCAGGGAACGCTCTACCCCGACGTTATCGAAAGCGTTTCGACGAAGGGCCCCTCCGATAAGATAAAGACGCATCACAATCGCGTCGATGAGATACTGAAGCTCCAGAAGGAAGGAAAGATCGTTGAGCCGTTCGCCGAGCTCTTCAAGGACGAGGTCCGTGAGATCGGCCGTCAGCTTTCCGTTCCCGATGAGATAGTCAACCGTCATCCGTTCCCCGGTCCGGGGCTTGCGGTGCGCATCATTGGCGAGGTGACGAAGGAACGCCTGGCGCTTCTTCGCGATGCGGACGCCATCGTCGTCGAAGAGATAAAGAAGAGCGGATGGTACGGCAAAGTGTGGCAGGCGTTCGCCGTGCTGCTCCCGATACGCACGGTCGGAGTCATGGGCGATGAGCGTACCTACTCGCAGGTGGCGGCCCTTCGCATCGTCGAAAGCCTCGATGCGATGACGGCCGACTGGGTGAAGATCGATCATGATGTGCTTGCGCGCATATCGAACCGTATCGTCAATGAAGTGAAAGGCATCAATCGCGTCGTGTATGATATATCATCGAAGCCGCCGTCGACGATAGAGTGGGAATAGCCGTCTCGTGACGAGTTGGAAGCGGAACCTTTTCGCCACCTGGTTCACACAGATATTCACCATCACCGGGTTCTCCATATCCATGCCTTTTCTTCCGTTCTATATCCGTACGCTCGGTGTGACCGATGCGAATGCGATAAAATTCTGGGTGGGTGTTGCTACCGCGGCGCTCTCCATCGCCGCTGCGATAACAGCGCCTGTCTGGGGCGTTCTCTCCGACCGGCATGGGCGCAAGGTCATGCTGCTGCGGGCGACGCTCGCCGGGGCTATCGTATCGTTCTGTATGGGTTTTGCGCCGAACGTCCAGGCCTTTACGGTACTGCGCTTCGTGCAAGGGCTCTTTACCGGCTCCATCGCTGCCGCCGCGGTGCTCGTCTCCGCCTCCACGCCGAAAGAACGGCTGTCCTATGCCTTGGGCGTCCTCTCGACGGCGACCTTCATTGGCATGTCGATAGGTCCGATGATAGGCGGCTACTTCGCGCATATCATCGGTTACCGCGGTACATTCTTCATGAGTACGGCATTCGTCGGCGTTGCATTCGTGCTTGCGCTAACGCTCATCAAAGAGGATCGTCCCGATGCGCGGGTGAAAGCGGCTTCGTTCAGGGATATGACGCTGCTCCTCAACCGGACGTTCATCTTTGCGCTCATCACGATATTCTTCGTGCGTTTCAGCATATCGATAGCGATGCCGTTCACGGCGCTCAGGATCGAGGAAGTGGCGGGCGTTAAGGACCCCTCGGGGATGACCGGGATCATCCTTGCAGTGAGGAGCATCATCATCGCGCTCGCGGGCATATCCATTGTGCGGCTTGCTGACAGGGTTGAAAAGCTTGGTGTGCTCATGGGGGCGCTCGCTCTCGGTGCACTCGCGGTCGCTCCGCTTTTTGTGACCGGAGATCTTCTGTTCTTCGCGGTGTTCTTTGTCTTAGCGGGATATTTTGCCGGCGGATCGGAGCCGATACTGCAGTCGTTCATCGGCGGCACGACGAGCCCGTCACAGCGGGGTATGGTCTTCGGCATGCTTACGACGGTCGGGTCGCTTGGATTCTTTGCGGCACCGATCGCCGGGAGCGCGGTAGCGATCGCATACGATATCCGAACCACGTTCCTTGCGCAGGTGATATGCCTCGGTTTCACGGCGATGGTCATTGCACTCTATCGCTTGAAGCATGTTATACCAGTGATGAAGAAACGTTCAGGACGCGGCGTGCCGGTGCCGATGGAGTAAGATGATGGACAGCATCAGTGTATGCATGATAACGAAGAACGAGGAGAAGAACCTCCCGCGGACGCTTGCGAGCGTGTCCTGGTGCGATGAGATCATCGTTGTCGATGACTTCAGCACGGATAGGACCGTTCCCGTCGCACGGAAGCACGGTGCGAAAGTGATCCGCCGGAAATTCACCTCGTTCAGCGATCAGAAGAATTTCGCCGTGAAGAAGGCTCGTTCCGAGTGGATACTCATGCTCGATGCCGATGAGGCTGTCGATGATACGCTTGCTTCATCGATCAAGCACGTGCTCAGCGGCGATCCCGACGGCAAGGACGGCTATGTTCTCGGCATTCGTTCCTCATTCCTCGGTCGTTACATCGATAATTGCGGGTGGAAGATACAGCAGCGGCGGCTCTTCAGGCGGGGAACCGTGATCTACGAGGGCGAGCTGCATGAGACCATGCGTCATACCGGGTCGAGTGGTGTCGTGAGCGGGGCACTGCTCCATCATTCATATCCCGATGTCGACAGCGTCCTTCGAAAGACGATGATGTATTCATCGCTCGCAGCGCGGGGGAAATTCAAGGGCCGTGTGAGGGTGACGAAATGGCGGCTCATCAAATTCTCCCTCATCGAGCCGATGAAGCTTTTCATCCGCTTCTATATCGAGCGCAGGGGTTATCGTGACGGCTGGGAGGGCTTCGTCCTTTCGGCGTATATGTCCATGCTCGAATTCTTCACGCAGGTGCGGCGGCTTCTCCTTGAGATGGGCCGCGATGCGGACGCCGGCATTCTGCCGAAACGGTAATACCGGAAGCGGCGGTATTGTTCCGGCGTTTCTCTTGCTTTTTTCGCATCATCCGCGTACAATAAAAAACATCCAAGGGAATGCGTGAAAGAACGCAAGGAACGGTCGTGAACGATATTGCACTCCTGACATCGGTCATCGCATCATGCCGCGCCATCGATTCCGCGGCGCTCTCGTATTATACCTCCTTGAACGCCCGAAGTGACGGTGCGCTCAAGGTGCTCTGGCATCGAATGGGCGAGCACAAGGAGGCGATGATAGCGTATTGGGATTATACGGCCGACATCATTACGAAGATAGAACTGGGACGTCCGATAGAGCATCTTGATGAGCTTGCGGCGGATATGGAGCGAACGGCCGCGCGCATCCGTGAAGAGGCACAGAGCAACGGCACGATCGAAGAGGATTTTGTCGCCGCTGCGCGCTATGAGCTCTATGTGCTGAAGCCCGGTGTCGCGACGCTCGTTAATTTTTTCTACTCGGCGTTCCGCAATATCTCCGCAGAACATGACTATCTCAATCACCTCGTGCATTTCATCGATGTCTGGCGCGAGCATACGTCGACGCCCGCCATGGGGCTCATCGGCGATATCGCGGGTGATCTTCTTCGGCAGAGCATTACCGTTGCGGTGAGTCAGCCCTATGACCCGCTGACCGGCCTCTTCAACAAGAAGGGGTTCCTGCAGACGATAATACCGCTTACGTTCCTTGCGCAGCGCAACCGATTCAACGTGGGCATCATACTCGTATCGCTCGATAATCTCGCGGCAGCTTCGCCCAAAGACGACTATCGGACAATAAGCAGGATGCTCCTTTTCGTTGCGAAGTACCTGAGGACGAATGTGCGGCGTGCCGATCTTATCGCGCGGTATGATCATGATCGTTTCATTATCTACATATCGAACATGGCGCAGAACTCGCTCTTCTATACCTGTGAGCGCACCAAGTACGGGATAGAGAAGGATGGGAAGGATATCTGCCCGATCAGCGTAAGCGTCGGCGCGGCCGAATGTTTTCTCGCGGTGAACGTGTACGAGGAGACGATGGCGCTTGTCAATCGTGCGCAGGAATGTCTCGAGCATGCACGCAAGAAGGGCGGCGGCATCATCCTCAATTATAAGATATAGCATGGCGAAGCGGGACTTCACTGTGTTATCACGTACAGGATACGGGCCGGACTTGCAATAAGATTTTCCCGATAGTATACTCGACGTACATCATTGAGGAGGCGCATATGCGCGGGATGATCATCGTATTTTTTCTTGCATCGGGAATGCTTTTCTCTCAGATCGATCTGTCATCGGTGCCCTCATTCGAATATCGAGCATTCAAGCGCATCACCGCGCAGGGGACGGAGACCGCGTATTCATATCTGTACCGTACGAACGACACTATCCGCATTTACTATACGAACGGCAGCGAAGCGAACCTCTATTCGTTCACGATAACCGGTAAACCGCTCGAGCACAGGAAGTATGAAAGCGCAAAGCTCATTGAGACCGTCATATACGACTGGACAGCGATGAAGATACGGTTTAACGGCATTGTCGAGGGAAAGCCTCTTGAGCAGACGCTCGATCTCAGACCCAACACTATCTGCGCGTACATGGTCGCCGAAGTGTTCCGCGGTTATCCGTGGGGAAAGGATGTGTCCGCTGATTTCTTCATTTTCAGCGTGGAGAAGGGGCGTGTGTATTTCGATGCGGTGCTGCGGGTCGCGCGGAAAAACGTTCCGGTGAAGACCGGTTCGGGGATTTATTCGGCGAATGTCGTGAAACTCTCAGCAGGTTTCGCGTTCATCAAGCTTGAACAAAAGTACGATTTTTATTACGATGCGGCCGGAACGCATGCCCTTGTCTACTACGACGGCGTTGATGGCACGGACAAGCGGCTGACATCCTCGCTTGAGGCATATAAGTCGAAATAGGGTATGGCGCGTATCGTGGTCCATACCTGCTGCGCCCCGTGTGCGGTCTATCCCTATACGCTCATGCATCGTATCTATGATGCAGTGTTCTTCTTCTACAATCCGAACATTCATCCGGCCGTGGAATTTGCACGCCGCCGGGACGAAGTGAAGCGCTTTGCTGAACGGTCCGACATGCGCTTCGTCGTAGAGGCCGGAGATGAGGCGGCGTGGGAAGAAGCGATACGCGGATATGAGAATGAACCGGAGCGCGGCAGGCGCTGCGAACGCTGTTTCCGTTTCCGTCTTTCAAAAACGGCGGAATATGCAGGGCGTATCGGCGCGACGGAATTTACTACCGTGATGAGCATAAGTCCGCATAAGGATACGGCTATGCTTGACCGCATCGGCGCTGACGTGTCGGCTGCTTCCGGCGTGGAGTATATCCCCGTCGATTTCAAGAAAAATGACGGGTTCAAAAAGGCATCGGTGTTATCGCGAGCGGAGGGGTTCTATCGACAGAACTACTGCGGCTGTCGTTATTCAATGCGATGTGGTCCGCCCGAACGCTTGTTCTCCTGAGAAAAGGCGCCATCACTGTTCCGAGCAATGCGCGAGCCGAGGGAGCTGGTGCCGCAAATCGTAAGTATATTCATGCTTCTATATCCTTTGGTGCATTCCGATCGGTGGTAGTGCAGAGCAAAGGATGTCACAGACATTATCCTACGAGTGCGGCTGCTGTCATCGTAATGGAACTGAACGAATGATATCGCCGGATCACTCGGCTTTGATGTCAAGTTGTATCTGTGCGCCTTTCTCTTTTGTCACTGCGAGCCCTGCATTGACCGAGCCCTTCTGTATGCCGAATATCTCTTTCATCTGAGCGCTGTCCTCAATGCGAGCCCATGAACGTTTATCCGTGCTTATCAATATACCCTGCGCGGTCAGATAGAGGTATACATCCGTCTTTACAATGATGCTTGGCCGTTCGGCCTTCAATTCGATCGCTTTCATGGAAAGGTTAATACCGACAGGCACGGATGTTCCGCTCGGAATATGCACGATGACACCCTTGCCGCCATCCTTCAGTCTCGAAAGATATTTTTCCCCCTGCGCGACAAAAGCGGCGATAGTGACCGTTTCGACATCATCGGCGACAATGTTCCTTGCCGTGCATCCGACAGCGAAAACAGCAGCGATGACTGCAAGCACCATTTTTTTCATGCGAATACTCCTGCCGGTCTCATCCGGCTGCCGATAAGAACCCGAAGAATTGATAATGGTCAAATGCTGTGCACTTGCCGTTCACGCATGATATTCCTAAACCGCGTATCGCTTATCGGGTGATGCGTTATTATATCCCCGTTATGGACAATGCAGAACGTGCCGAACGGCGAAGGGCATGCCTGTGCGGCTTTTGCATCGTCCATATCGATGATGCGTGCACGTATGCCGAGATCATTCTTCGCAGTTTCGATTATTTCACGGACATTACGCTCCGTGTAAGGGCATTGCGGTGAACGGAATATCGTGAGCCCTTTGCGGTACGGTGTAAGGCACGAGGGCAGATCGGGTGCAAATGACGGCATGGCTGCCTTTGCATTCCATGACAGAGACCATAGTTCAAAATCGGGCGGCGATGTATCCGCTTTTTTATAACCGCGGCCTTTGAATATCTCATGGCCCGACATGAACGGCCCCTGGCGAGTAATCACGGCGACACCATGCATGCCTTCACGTTTTGCATCCTTCTCACATGCTTCAATGAGCGATGAACCGAATCCCTTATCTTTGAATTCCTTGCGGAAACCCGTGAATATGCAGTGAATGAACATGAATCCGTCCGCCCGTACGGGGCGATGGGCATGTTTTCCCGGGAGGTATTCTATCATTCCCTGATACCCAGACTTTGCAGAGATGAGAGCGAGCATGCGAAGCCCTTTCGGATAGTAGCGGGAGAACCATTCTATCTTTCTCCCGACAGCTGGATGCTTCGCACCGTCCTTGTATCCGCACACACCGTATGTTCCTATCGTGTCCGGTTTTAAAGAAATTATAGAAACATCCTTCGATGAGCTCATTTTTTTCTGACCTGATATCGAATTACCGTAATGTAATCCTTGGGCGATACGAACGGCAGGCCCGGGCCTTTGATGTATTCTTCCTCATGAAGCCCCGCTATGCGATATCCCTTCGAAGCAATGAACTTTTTTAGGTTGTCTATTATCGGCGCTTCGTCCTCGTATGGTCCAAAATGCACTACCTCCGCCACCGTACCGTATTTCCAGGTCGTAAGTCGCGGTTGTGTTGCCCCTTTTACCTGCGGAACATTCGTTACTGCTGCCGGGACGCTTATGCCGACAACGCCTTTCCAGATAACGCTGTCGAGATACATTTCCATCTGTTTTTTGCCAATGGGCAGTTCGCCGAAGTCCTCGTATCGCGCGGCAGGTGCAGGCATTCCCGGACCCTTGGGCACGCCCTTCATGGAAAAATAAGCGCTGAAAAGCGCACCGAAACCTTCGCCGACGCACACTTTCGGCTTGCCGTTGAAAGGCGCTTCGAGAATGTATTGATCGGCTTTTTCGACGATACGCGGCTGAGCACGGCTTTTGTATTCAGCGGGATTCGGACCGCAGCTTACTATGAAAGCGGCCAAGAGCCCGGACAGTGAAATGAACATTCTCATATGAAACTCCTTATCCATGCGGTATCGGTATGGTCTGAGTATATCATACTTCAGGGCTGTGACAACGGTATGTCAGGTTTGTTTATTTTTGTCTGCATATCCGTTGCTTTGTCAAGGATATGCAGACAAAAATAGTATCCCCCAATATATTCTAGTAGGAAGATGTTCGACGTAATCGTTGGCAATAGAATATAAGTGAATTCAGGCGGAATGTCATTGTGTGACGGGGCTGGTAAAGGGAACGGCTATCAATGCCCAGAGAATATCCCGCAACACGGGCGGGAGCATTATCAATGCCGAAAGGACATTGATAGTGCTGTTACCGCACCTTGAAGGAGCCGTTCTCGCTGAAGGAAAGCTTCACCGGATGCGACAGCACCGCCGGCGGGAGGTCCATTGTTGTGCTCCCGGTAACGGTGAATGCCCCGGTGCCGCTTTTAAATACGCTTAACACGCTCGTCGAAAGGCTTTTTGAACTGAACTCATTGACCACGTGCATGACGATGGTATTTCCCCGTTTTTCTATTGACGATGTCTCGCCCGCGACCATGGCGTTCGAATTGATGAAGAATTGGAATGAAAGCGAACTGAAATCTATCGGGGCTTTTGCCTGATTCTCGAGCACGATATCGAAGAGCACTTTTATCTTAAGATCGATGTCCGCGGGTTTAATAACGGGTGCGGCGACCGGCTTGCCGGACAATAGGGAAGCGAACATGCCCTGCGCTTTTTTCGCATCGACAGCTTTCAGCTGCGCTGAGGTGCTTTCCGTAAGCGCGGCGCGTACATCGCTTTCCGTCGGCATGGTAACGGCAAAATTCGCTATGGATACTTTCGGTTTTATCGCCGGTATCTTCTGCGAAAGTTTGAACGGGAGATTAACCGACGGGGGAAGTCCTGCTATCACTTTGGGGAGGGGTATCTTCACGAGCGCATCGATATCGCAGACGAGATAATCGCGCGCGGAATAATCGGCGATGATCTTCATGATGGATCCATAGGTGAGCGTCACATCGAATGACGATGTCTGCTTTCCCTTTGCGGCGACAGAGAATCCCTTTGATGTCGTCGTCTTAAAGAGCGGCTGCTTTTCAACAGAAAGGTCGAGGTCCACGCCGTCGAGCGTAAGGGCCACAGGGTAGGGGTTATGTACCGCCACATCGAAGGTGAACGTGATATCCCTGAGCGATATCTGTTTGATGTCGAAGCGCTCCATGGTCGCTGTCGGTTTCGGCGCCGCCTCGGCGATCTTGTTAAGCTTGGGCATTTCCCAGCCGAAGCAAGAAGCGCATACGGCCGCCAGCGCTATCGATACGAACCATCTCATGAAGATCATGTCCCACCTCGCATTATGTGAAATATTTTGTATCGTTCAGCGCTGAACGCGCGCACTGCCGCCCTTCATTGCTTTCTCAACCTCGGCGAGGCTCGCCATAGACGTATCGCCCGGTGTGGTCATCGCAAGTGCACCATGCGCAGCTCCGCAGTCAACGGCATAGTGGGCATCCTTGCCGGCGAGGAAACCGTAGGCGAGTCCCGAGGCGAAGCTGTCGCCGCCGCCGACGCGATCATATATTTCGAGCGCGGTGAATTTCCGCGATTCATGGAATTTCCCGTCGTACCAGAGAACGGCTGCCCAGTCATTGACGGTGGCGCTCTTCACTTCGCGGAGCGTCGTCGCTACCGCTTTGAAATTCGGGTACGCCTTCACCGCTTTCTCTATCATATTCTTGAACGCACTGGCATTGAGTCCGGTGATGTTCTCATCCACGCCCTCCACCTCGAATCCGAGCGAGGCGGTGAAATCCTCTTCATTTCCTATCATGACATCGACGTACTTCGCTATCTCGCGGTTCACTTCCTGCGCCTTCGCCTTGCCGCCGATGGATTTCCAGAGCGACTCACGGTAATTGAGATCATAGCTTACGACGGTGCCGTTCGCTTTCGCAGCCTTCATCGCTTCAATGGTGACATCCGCGGTGGTCGCGGACAGCGCAGCAAAGATGCCGCCGCAGTGGAACCAGCGCGCCCCTTCGGTCTTGAATATCGCATTCCAGTCGATGTCGCCGACCTTAAGCTGCGATGCCGCGCTTAAGCCGCGGTCGGATACGCCGAGCGCCGCACGAACGCCGAAACCGCGTTCGGTGAAATTAAGGCCCACGCGGGTATTGCGCCCGACACCGTCGAATTTCACCCATTGGATATGCGATGTATCGACACCTCCCTGGCAGATGAGATCGAGGAGGAGGTAGCCCACATCGTTCTCCGGTATCGCGGTGACGCCGGAGGTCTCGAGCTTAAAGCAGCGCTTGAGCCCCCGCGCGACATTGTACTCGCCGCCGCCTTCCCATACCTTGAATTCACGTGCCGTTCTGATGCGCGTATCGCCGGGGTCCAGGCGTATCATTATCTCACCGAGCGAGACCTCGTCCCATTTGCATTGCGATTTCGGTTTTATGGACAGCGGCATGTGAGAACTCCTTGCGATGTGCATCGTACTATATCACAAGGGTGTTGGTTTTCAAGGCGAATATCGGCCCCATATACTCGCTAAGTTAATGAAGAGAAACCACAGGTCACGGAGATAAGGCCGAGAATGCGTAGAAGGCAGTTTGTATTTTTACCCCTAAGATGAATCCTGCCATACTATTCTCTATGTTCTCCATCGCATTCTCTGTGTCCTCCGTGGTTTTATTTTTTTCTTACGTGGTGTTTGGGTCGGCCTATCCTCTATTGACGTGCATGCCGAGCGGAGTATACTGAAACACGTCCGTTGGCTGTCTGCGATCGATCGAATATCTGCTAACGGAACGAGGAGCGGTGCATATGAAGACACGAGTCCTGCAGATCATCAACGTGCTTTCGTTCGCGGCGATGGTGACCGTGAACGTGCTTGCGAACATACTGCCGATCAACAACCGGACTACCGGTGCGCTTTCAGACAGCTATCCGAACCTCTTCGTGCCGGCCGGCCTGACATTCGCCATCTGGGGCGTCATTTACCTGCTCCTGCTGTTGTTCTCGGTCTATCAGCTCAAGGGTTTCGGGAAGCGCAGGAACGCTTCTGTCGATACCATCGGGATCTATTTCATTTTGTCATCGGCCGCCAATATCGGCTGGATATTTGCTTGGCATTATCAGAAGGTGCTCGCATCACTGCTTCTCATGCTGATACTCCTTATTTCGCTCATCACGATATATATTCGGCTTGGCATCGGCAGGCAGAAGGTCACGATGCTTGAGCGATGGCTTATCCATCTGCCGGTGAGCGTTTACCTCGGCTGGATAACGGTAGCGACGATCGCGAATGTGACGGCGCTTCTTGTGCATGCCGGCTGGAACGGGTTCGGGCTCTCGCCGGTATTCTGGACGGTCGCGGTGACAGCGGCCGCGCTCGCCATTACCATTGCGATGCTCCTGACGCGGCGTGATGCGGCATATGCGCTGGTCGTAGTCTGGGCCCTTGTCGGCATCGTGATAAAACGCTCGGGCGATCATCCCGTTCTCATGCCCGTCATGGTCATGACCGTCGGCGCTGTCGTTCTGATCTGCGCATGTATCATCTATGTTCTTATGCGTCCAAAAGCCGTTCGAAGACGATAGACAATGCTCGAGAGGGAACGATAGGCACGGCATTACATGGCGGTCGCCGGTGCCGCCAGATACATGCGATACGGCGTGAACAACCCATTTCGTTTTTTTATGATCAATATGCGGCGGATGCGCTCGTCGATAACGCGAAGCATGGCGGGGTCTTTCCTGAGCGCGTCCCCGAACGCCGCACGCACGAGATGCACGCCGCGATAATCGCTTATCATGAGCATGTCGCAGCCGGCGTTGAAGGCACGGAGCGCCACGAGGCCTATCTCCCGGCAGAAATTGCTTCTGCATTCATCCCTGAACGCGGCGGAGGGGAATTCGTTCGTGATGGCAGTGTAATCGTTCTGCAGTATGTCAGGCAGCGGAAGTCCCGCCGCGATGTAGCGATTGCTGATGTACGATAGATATGCGTGCTTGCGTATCGGCCGTGAGTAGAGCGATGAGGAGCTGTAGAGATCGTCGGTGATGATGAGCTTGTCCGGCGCATTGCGTCTGGCATATCGGATTATCGCGCGATTGAAAATGCCGATGGCATCCCCGCAGTTGCGGTACCAGATGTTGTTCACCATGAATCCGGCGATATGGGGGGCGATGTTCGTGTCGAAGAAGAGTTCCGCGCAGCGGGCGACGGCGTCAGGGCTCGCATCGTTCGACACAATGTCGGCATCGCTGTTCTCGCGTGCGATATATCCCGGGAAGTGTTTCGCGAAGAGGAGTATCCCGCGCTTCTCCCGTAAACCGGCGATGATATCACCTGCGGTCGTCCGCACTTCATCCGCGTCGCGTCCGTAGCAGCGGCCCGATATCTCCATGAGATTATCCCGTGTGCCGATATCGAGCGCGGGACCCAGGAGCGCATTGAGCCCCGCCTTCGAGAGCGCAGCGGCTATCCTTCTTCCCTCGGCGATACGCCGTTCACGGGGCAGGGTGCGAATGTCCTTCGGCGCGGGGAATTCGGTGCCGAACATGCGCCCAAGCCGGTCAACGCGCCCGCCCTCCTGGTCGACGAAGAGGAACGGCTTCGCGTGAGGCGGCGCGAACGACATGGCGGCTTTCACATCGGAGAACACGGTGCCGTTGAAATGATCGCCCATGAAGATGAACCCGCCGAACGCTTCGGTCGTGTAGCTTGCGAAGGGGATGAGGAGCTGATCGATCTTCTCGCGCACGCTCATCTGTGCAATGAACCGATCGATATCGTCGTAGTCGATATGACGGTGATCGGAGCGGATGATGATAAGTGAGAACGATAGGAATAATAGTGATAGTGCTCTTGCAATGAACATCTATCCCCCCGGCGAAACCGCTTACTTTGCTTTCTTCGCCACCCATGCGGCCAGAAAATCGAGATCGACCCCTGTCTTAGCTGTCACCTCGAACACTACCGCATCCTTGTTCAAGGCGAGTACGCCGTTCATGAAATACTCGCGGTCGAAGTCGACATACGGCAGCAGATCGGATTTGTTGACAACGACGCCTGCTGCTCGCTCGAAGGCGCGCGGATATTTGTACGGTTTGTCGCTGCCGTCGGCCGATGAGACGATGAGAAGCTTCATGTGCTCGCCGATGAACCAGCCGGCG
This sequence comes from Spirochaetota bacterium, assembly GCA_038043445.1. Taxonomy (NCBI): domain Bacteria; kingdom Pseudomonadati; phylum Spirochaetota; species Spirochaetota bacterium. Next base: position 61,794 of record JBBTBY010000072.1, on the reverse strand, counting down.
GGACAGACAAGATTGCCGACGTTCTCGATGAATACTATCGAATCATCCTTTACCGGGTGATCGCGGAACGCTTTCTCCATCATCTTCGCATCGAGATGGCAGCCGCCGTGCGTGTTTATCTGGAACGCGTCGATGGAGAGCGCGTTGAGCGCTACGGTGTCGATATTTCCTTCGATATCGCCCTCGATGACGGTGACCGTCCGCGTCATGCGTTTCGCGATCTCACGTATGACGGAAGTCTTCCCCACGCCGGGAGCACCGAGCACATCGATGATGAATACGCCGCGGGCGGTGTGTTCGCTCCGAATGCGTTCGGCGATAGCGTTGTTCTCCGCGCGCACATCGCGCATGACGGCTATTTTTTCTGCCATGGGGCTTCCTTTTCGCGTCAGGTGTTCTCAAAGCTCACGCGCGGATTGATGAATACGTACGAAATATCGACGATGAGGATGTTTATGAGCGTGAGGAAGGCGGAGAACGAGAGTACCGTCATGATGACCGGGTAATCGAACATGCGTATCGATTCGAACATGAGATATCCCATGCCCGGTATCGAGAATATTTTCTCGACGATGACCGAACCGCCGATGAGCGAGGGGAGGAGCGTGGAGAATATCGTTACCACCGGCATGATGGAATTGCGCAGCGCATGGCGGAGCATCACCGCGCGTTCGGAGAGCCCCTTCGCATACGCGGTCTTTATGAAATCACGGCTTAACGTATCGAGCATGCTCGCCCGTATGAGCCGCGTGATGAAGGCGAGCGAGCCGTAGGTGTAGCAGATGAGCGGGAGCGTGAGATGCCAGAACATGTCGAGGAGCTGCTCCGGGAACGAGAGGAGCGCATAGTCATCGGACACGAGGCCGGTGAGCGGGAAGATATTGAGCTGTATGCTGGCGATACTGATGAGCGAAAGCGCCACCAGGGGGGTAGGGAGGGCGTAGAGAACGAGGAGTATGATGTTCGATACGCGGTCGAATATCCCGTTGTCGCGCATGGCATTGAGGACGCCTATCGGTATGGCGATGATGAGCGCGGCGATGATGGAAAGGATGTTGAGCGCAAGCGTCACCGGCAAGGCCTCGCCTATCTTCACTATCACCGGGCGGTCGTCATGGATGGATCGGCCGAAATCGAAGGTGAAGAATTGCTTGAGCCACATGGCGTATTGGATGTGAAGCGGCTTATCGAGCCCGTAGAGCTTGCGTACCGATTCGACCACCGAGCGGTCAAGGTTCTTCGCCATGGCGCCGCCGCTCTGCATCTGTATGGGGTCAGCCGGTATGAGATGCATCACGAAGAATACGATGGTGATGATGCCGATAAAGGTCGCTGCTGCCTGAATGAGGCGCTTGCCGATGTATGCGAGGAAACGGTTCTTCATCGGCGGACAGTATATATCCCGTTGCCGGAAAATGCAAAATTGACGTTCTATCGTTCGTCCACGGTGTGCGGCTGTTTCATGGCATTACCTTTTATACAGTACTGCGCGCTCGGTCGGCGGCATCTTGAACTGCGTATGGTCATCGACTACGGGATGCCATTCATTGAACGGCGTTCTCGTGAATTTCCGCCATGGCACCTTTTCGCCGGTGCCGTCATCTCGTATAAAGCTTCCGAAGCAGCTTAGCAGGATGTCCGACCCCCCGGAGAACGTGTAGAGCCCGAGTCCGGGAAGCGCCGAGCCCCAGCCTGCATGGCCGAAAATATGCACCGCGCTTGAATCGGCAATGCGCATGAATGCCGTTTCGCATTCGGTCTTTACGCCGTAGAAGTTCACGTTTTTTGAGCCGGTAATACCGCATTGGAAATCGCCTTCCGAATGCTGTGCATGGTAATGATAAAATGAAAGCCGGTTCTTTGTGCCGGATATCTGCATGATGCGGAAATCGGGCGTATCGCTGTATGCGACCCCTTGAGAAAAAAAGTTATACCATTTACCGCCGCCGTTTCCCTCGATGAGAATGAAGGGGTGTTTCCATGTGAGGTTCGTCCTTCCTGTATTGATATGCGTTCCCGCGAAGGAAATGCCGCTGAACGCGCGGTGTATCCACGGCGAACGTACCATGGAGCGTTCGCCCGTGCGCCAACGGAGCGCATAGAACGGTGCGGTATGGTCCATTCCCTTCGCGCGGGCGGTATCGCACCATTTCATCACACGTATGCCGACGAAGGCGATGACAGTGTCAGCGTTCGCATCGTCCGGCGTGTCGACGATTGGTTTTGGACCGTTCTCCGCGAGAGCGCCGAACGGATCATACGCGACGATGAGTGAAAGCGTGTGGTGTACGCCGATCAATTTTGTCCCTGACTTGAGGCGGATTGTATCGGAAACGCGATAGAGCCCTTTCGGCAGGAATACGATGTCATTCTCATCGACTGCTTTCTGCAGGGCTTTCGTGTCGTCGGTGCGCCCATCGCCTGCCGCGCCGTATCGTTCCCTGACGTTCGCCGCTTCTTTCATTTCCGGTGACGGGAATTGGTCACCCCAGCCGTGCTGCGTGCATAGGTCCTTCGGCGGTGACCGGCCATCGATGCCGCCGATGAAGGGTGCGGTCTGCTTTTTACCGTTCATGAATACCGGCTGTTCAATGTCGTGAACGCTATTTTTTCCCTTGTATTGCGTTGCTTTTCCGGGGGCGGCGTATTCTGAAATGTGCGCCCATTGCGTTCTTCCATCAACGCCTTCGTGAATGCGTGCCGTATTGCTCGCGAATACATCGCGCATATACAGCCCCTGCGATGCCTCGGCGACCGTGCCCGGCGAGGAGAATTCGATGATGCTGTCGATGAGATTCATCTGGCTGAAATAATACTGCCCGGTATTGTTCAATACTCTGATGGCGACGTCGCACGATGTTCGGATATGCCATCCGGCCGCGGTGAAGGGGCCGGTCGAATATACGATGGCCGGCGTTTCGGTCTGTCCGATAAGAGTTACACGGCTCATCGTCGGGCCCGGCTGCGTGCCGAAACTGTTCGTTTCAAATTGCGGCGGGAAGCCGCGCGTGTCTATACCCACGCGTCCGCCGATGACGGTCATGTTGTGATGCGCCCCGCCGCTCCCTGCGGCTCCCTGCATGCCCGTATGGCCGTGCGTTGCATCGATGGTCATGTCCTGTATGGACGACCCCTCTGCCGCCTGCATGCGCACCCCGATGGCGCCGGCATTCCCCTCGCCGATGACTATGTCTATGCCGCGGACCATCTGATTGAAACTGATGTTCGCCTGCGGATGGAGCGGTCCGAGCTCGGGTTTTATTTCCAAAGCGGTGTTGCAATTGACAACATGCAGTATGATCTTTCTGTTGTTCGGATCGGTGAACCCCGGCGAATTCGGTGCGAGGAATAACCGCGGCCGTTTTCCGGAAGCCCCGATAAGTATGCAGGGGACGGCATCGCCGCCCGATATCCTGCCGTTCTCCCGTACGGTTATTTTCTGCAGACATTCTACCGTATCGGATATACGGTATGTCCCCGCGGGGAAATAGCATGCCATCTGATGATCGCGCGCAAAGTTAACGGCATCCTGTATCGCCTTTGTGGCATCGGCGGAACCGGACACATCCGCATTGAACGGAGCGGCGGTGATATCCACATACCCCCGTGTCGCGAGTTTCTGATCGCCGAGCTCGGCGGGGACGTCGGTGAGGAACATCTCCTCCGACCCGATGAGTGCGCCGGTTATAGGATGTTTTACCGGCGGATAGATGTAGCGGATATATTGCAGCAGTATGGTATCGGATAACTTATTGATCTTTTTCATCCTGCTGATCAAATCTTCGGGGAACGCATCGTCGCCGAAAATGACGGCTGTCGTGCACAGGATCATGCATGCCCTGATGATCGAACTGAATATCCTATCGCTCATAGTTTCACCCTCCGGTACACGACAGGCCGTTCAAGCGGTTTGGTACCGCCGTCATTCCCGTTGTATCGATCGATGATAAGCTGCCATGTAGACGGGTCTTGTGTGACCGAATTGCCGAGGAGCTTTTGCCCCGCCTTTGCCGGACGCGGCATGGCGTTGGCGACGATGATGGTGTCGACGTTCTCGAACCGGAATATTGACGAGCCGCTCAGGGCGGTGCCGTTCCCGCCGTAGCCGAATAGGTGTACGCTCCCCGTATCATGCGCCCAGAGCACGGAATGATTGCCTTCGCTTTTCAGGCCGTAAATGTTCACTGCTTTCGAACCGACTATTTCAACACGTGCGGCGCTTTCCGAGCCCTCCGGATTGAATTGATAGAACGAGGGCGATGCGGCATTCGAGATGAGCACCTGACGGAAACGCTGGTCCTGTTCTTCCCTGCCCCAGACCATGCCATGACCTTCCGCATACCAATTGAACCACTTGCCCCCGCCATGACCGGTAATGACAAGGTATGCGCCGATGTACTCATCGCCTGCTATCGGTTTTCCGCTGTAGCCGTATCCGTTCCATGGCCGGTGATGGCCGTGATAGGAGCGCACCACTGATGTGCCCCCTGAACGCCAGAGCAGGTCGAACGCGCCGGTAAGTTCCTCCGGGGAATATGTCCCGATGAAGGCGATGTGCGTATCCGCGTCGGAAGTGTCCGCTGTCGCAATGAGCGGTTTCGTGTTGTGCGTATCGCTGAAGTACGGCGAGTCCATGGTCGCCGCGATGATGGAGTGCTGCTCGGAAACACCGATGAGCTTTGTCCGCGGTCTGAGGGTTATCGTGCGTGTGATGCGGTATACGCCGCGCGGGAAGAAGAGTATCTCATGGCCTTCGACCGCTTTTTGAATGACGGCCGTATCGTCGGTCTTGCCGTCGCCGACAGCGCCGAGCTTTTTCATGTTCACGGCATCCGGATGTTCCCACGTGGGCGAATCCTTCCAATAATGGCGGGAGACGATGTCGTCCGGCGGTGTGCCGTCCGCAGTATCGACGATCCTTTCCTGCGTTGTTCCGTCGATGACAGGTGCGGTCACATATTTTTTTCCATGTGCTTCGGTATCAACGGCGAGAGCGAGCTCCTTTACATGCATCCATCCGCTTTTCCCCGGTATCGATGATGCCTGCGATACGGCGATGCGCGCGGCGTTCTTCACGTAAACGTTCTTCAGATAGATGCTTCGTTCGGTATCCACTGCCGTGGTGTTGTCGGCGCTGTCGAACGATAGAACACAGTCGACCGCAGTGATGAGCCCTTCCGCAGCCGACTTGTTCAGCGCCTTGCCGACGATGAGCGGGCCGTGGCCGCTGCTCTGCATCGAACATCCGACGAGGCAAAGTGTTTCCATGCCGCTGTATACTATCGCATGCTTGCGCTGGCCGATGAATCTGAATCCGCTTACCGTCGGTGCCGGCTGCGCCTCGGTGTAATCGGCGCCAATGTCTCCGCCGATGACGGTGATGCGGTGGTGACTGCCGCCGCTGCCCGCACCGGCTTCAAGGCCTTTGAGGCCATGCGTCGCATCGACGGTGATGTCCTGAATGCTCGAGCCCTGCGCCGCACGGTGACGGATCCCGACCGCACCCGGATTGTTCTCACCGATGACGATATCGATGCCGACAAAAATCTGGGACATTGATATATTCCCGGATGGCTTGTATTCCCTGTCGAGCCCTTCCAGGGAACGTGTCCAGAAATACACGACGTATGCCGGCTTTTCCGGGTCGCCGAAACGAGGGGATGACGCTGCGAGTTTTATCACCGCACGACCTTTTCCTGCTCTGGAACCGAGGAGAATATTCGGGGCATTGCGCGCGCTGCCGGTGGTCTTGCCGTTCTGCCGGCGATACATGGGGGCTGTGCAGGTGAGTGTGTCGGATACGAGATACGTCCCGGAGGGGAAGAAACATGCCATATGGTTCGTACAGGCATATTCGATGGCATATTGGAGGGCTTTCGTTGCATCGGTCTTTCCGCTCGGATCGGCATCGAACGGGGCGGCTGTTACGTCCACATATCCCATCTCAGCAAGCGTACGGTTCCCCATATGCTCGGTCGGCAGATCGAGACGCATGCCGTCGGCAAGCGGTGTGCGTACCGTGTCGATGACGTAGTCGGAGGGAATTGTCTGGGCGGAAGCGCACGCTGCGATAAGGGCTGCGATAATTCCGTTGAGCCGAATTCTCATGTGCGTCTCCTCGCCGTTCGATAGTTCAGTATATGCCAAGGTGCTCGCCTGAGTCAATGTATTGTTTGACAGAAAAGATGGACGGCGTGGCACGTTATTGTCGTGCGCTTGTTGCGCTTCCCATGCTTTTCGAGTATACTGAATTCGTCACGAAAACGGGGGAGGACTCGCCGTGTCGAACGTCGATAAGACGCGAAGCAATATAAAGCTCGGAGAACTTGACGATAAAGAGCGCAAGGAGCTCTTCGGTAAATTCGTCGAGCACGGCGGCAAGGTGATAACCGAGAAGGACGAACGAGCCGCTAAACAAAAAGCGGCCGAGAAGCTTTCCCCCCTGCGCCGGCGTCTTGAAGAGCGCATCATGCAGAAACGTGATGAGAAGGATGCGCGTGCAGAAAGCGCGGTTCCGCATGTCCAGCCGTCATCGGGCGGCGGTATTGGGAAATTGTTCCTGAAGGTGTCCCTCTATTTCGAAGGCGTTATCAACGGGGTTACCGATCTTTCGGGCAGGCTCATCAGCAGCGGCTTCCTGCGTTTCATCGATTCCGGGCTCCTGACCGGGCTCCTCGAGGCGGAAGCGCTCCTCACCTCCACGCTTTTTCCCATCGACGCGACAGAGGAAACGACGCTGGAAAAGCAGCACCGCATGCGGGCGATATTCGAGAACACGTTCAAGCTCGAGATACTCGAACGTTTCCGCGAGATCTACGATGAGGAGATCTATGCGAGCATACTCACCGAGTACAAGCTCCTGAAGGGGAATACCGCGGTGACCATAGCCCGGAAACGGGACGCGGTCATCCTGCTCTTTAAGCGCATCTACCTCCTTCGTAATTATATGAGCAGCCTCCGCGAGGCCATCATGCAGGCGCTTGCCGCGTACGGCCAGATGGAATCGATGGACCGGCTTGTGGTGAATCAGCGGCATACCGTCATAAAAAAGGCCGTCGATCTCGTTTTCTATAAACTGTTCCCGAAGCTGTTGGTGCTTGTGAAGATCCTCGCGGAACGGAATTTCGACATCGCCGATAAAGAGCTCGGCGAGTACATCGGCATGGGCGCTGAGGATGTCATCGGTTTCCGTACCGCGCAGCAGAAACGCGAAGCGGAGGAAGCAAAGCGGCAGGCGGTAGAGAAGAAAGAGAAAGGGCCCGAGCAGAAGCCGGATGTCGATCAGTATTCGCAGGTTGGGCTGTCCCTTATCGCGTCGCTCATCAACTTTGACAAGGACCGCAACAGCATCCATGACGATACGCATTCGCTATTTTTTCTCGACAGCCGCGATAAGATATATCGGGCGAAGCTGATACTCGATTATTTTGACAGGGAATATTCCCTGACACTGACGACGAACAAGATAAAATTCAATGTGCTCCTGTCCACGGCGACAAAGACGGATTTCGGCAATCTGTTCAGCAATTCACTCTCGACGATAAACGACGTCGGCCGGCGCATCGATGATTATGTGAAGATGGTCCGCGAAATATCGCTGCTCGACGCTGACCGCGACATGCATTTCACGCAGAAGGCGCTCCTTATGCAGACAAAGGAGGCGACGCGCTCGAAATTCGCGAAGATCGCCCGTACGAGCATCATGACGTTCATTCGCGAGATCAAGGACAATCTCGGGCATTTGCTCCTCGATAAGCCTTTGCGCGAGGCGGTCATCGCTAATCCTGCGGAGAAGCTCATGTTCGACCCGCTCATTCACGGGGATAAGCGCATCAACGGCTATACGGCGCTCGAGGCGCTCACTGAGACATATTATTTCATCTGCGGGTTCCATCATCTTCTCACCATGGGGGAACTTTCGGGTCTGGGGCTGCTCGTTGAAGAATCGGCACCGGTGGTACAAGCCGATGAGTCTTCCGCAGAGGCGAAAGCCGAAGTCGCAGCGGCGCCGAAGACCGGGTCCCATATCGTCGAGGCGCTTGAAAAAGCGAAACGTGAAAAAGCGGAGAAGGCCGCGGCGGGGATAGAGGAATCTACCGGCGTAGATCTCAATATCGAAATAGAGAAGGACGATGGGCCCGGCAGTACCGGCGGTGCAGAAGGCTAGCGCGTCCCGTCCGGACAAGAATGAAAAAATAGAACGATCTGTTCAGCACAGAGCCCGCTGTCGGATGAGCCACGACACGAAGCTTGACCGTGGCCTGTTTAAGTATTATATTATATATTATATGAGTTATATAATATATAATAAACGTTTATCAGCTCCATTGCTATTCGAAGTGCCTTGGCGCAGGCTCGCATGAAGATTTCCGCTGTTGATACATTTGTTCTCGGGGCTGACCTGGCGTCGCCGTTCGGCTTTTCCCAGTGGTATTATCAGCGGCGAATGAATGTGATCGTTAAAATATCTACCGATGAGGGTATTGCCGGCTGGGGAGAATGTTATGGCCCCGCATCACTTGCTGCAGAAGCAGTGAACGGATTTTACCGTGAACTCCTTATCGGGCTCGATCCGCGGCAGCATGAACAGGTATGGGCTCATCTCTGGCAGCGATCGCTCGATTATGCACGCAAAGGGCCCATGATGGCGGCGCTGTCGGGTATCGATATAGCGCTCTGGGATATCAAAGCGAAGAGTGCGAACATGCCGTTATGGATGCTCCTTGGAGGGAAGGGCGGCGCGATACCGTGCTATGCCACCGGCATGTACTTCAAGCCCGCTATGGGCGAAAGCGAGATGATGACAGCACTTCTCAAGGAAGCTGACGGCTATATACGAGAAGGATTTCGTATGATAAAAATAAAGATCGGAAAGAACATCGCGTTCGATAAAAAGCTTATTATCGAATTTCGAAAGAAATTCCCCGATCTTTGTATTGCGGCTGACGCAAATCATGCGTATAACTTTAAAGAAGCCGTCGATATAGGCCGCTGTCTCTCTGACAATGGGTACGCATGGTTCGAGGAGCCGCTTTCACCGGAGAACATTGCCGATCATGCGCGATTGCGGGAGTGTGTGACGGTACCCATCGCCGGCGGTGAATGCGAGCAGACGCGATACGGCTTCGCCGCCCTTGCGAATGTTCATGCACTTGATATCATGCAGCCGGACATCGCCTATTGCGGAGGGATAACGGAGTATCAGAAGATAGCCGCCATCGCATCGGCGGCGCATATCGATATGATGCCGCATTGCTGGGGGCTTCGCATAAATCAGGCGGTGGCGGCAAGCGCAATAACCGCATTGCCTGCGAACCCAGGGCGATACGAAAAACGCGAGGTGTCCCTTGAGATGGACAGGACGGAGCATCCGGTGCGAGACGGCATTTTCTCGCGATGGCATGAAGTGAAGAACGGATCGCTGATCCTGAACGATGCGCCGGGTATCGGCGTCGATATCGATGAAGCGCGGATAAAACGATTTGTTCCGGAGGCGCCATGAGCAAAGGCATGACGAATTCGACGGTGCGCACAGCAGTCAAGGGCAGTATATTGTATGCAGCGTGCATGCTCCTGTGCACAGCACTGTCTGCTGCCGAGGCGAAATGTCTGGACCGTGATCTGACATTCTGCGTGACGTTCGACAAGATGTCGACGGCGGCCGATGCCGCTTGCGGAGAATCGGCATCGACGACGTTCAAGGATAATCTCGAATTCCGATCGGTAGTCGGCCGTGACGGGAAGAACGCGTTCAATAGAAAAACACCGTCCGAGCTGCTGCGCTATGATGCGGTAAAGAACATCCATTGGAAACAAGGCACGGTATCGTTCTGGATAATGGCGAAGAATTACAGCCCCGGCGGTGTGAAAAGTTCCGATACCGAGAAATGCCATAAGCCATACCTGAACATCTATCTGAGCGACGGTGAACGGTGGACACAACTGTTCCTGTATCAGTATCACAGCACGCCAACCGCCATCTTCTACTGGCAGAACTCCGGCTGCGGGCAGAAAACATACAAACTGGCGGGCGCACCGCTCAATGTCATCGATAGGGGCATGTGGTTCCACATAGCTGCGACATGGGACGATGAACAGATCAGGATATATCTCAACGGTGAAATGCAAAAGTCGACGCCCTTGCCGCAGGAGGCGAAGCTTCCCGACAATTTCACGCCGGTTGGTTCGAAGTCATATATAGCAGTGAGGGAAATGCTGTGGAAAGGGAACAATCCCGATTTTGACGATACCGGCAGGGATACCGTGATCGACGATATAAAGATCTATTCCCGCGCGCTCACGGAATCCGAGGTGCGAAGCAGCTATGACGATGCTGCGGGCGGCGGCGAAGCCGGTGTTAAGGCGGAGCGCTCTCGCTTTGATATACAGCTGAGCGGCGTCGATGACGGTGCAGGCGATCTCGACCGGCTGGAAGCGGTCATCGATCTCAGACCGCTCTCGGATGAGTGGCAGGGGCGGATACACAAAGGGGGCGTGCGTGCGGAGTATTCGCTCCTTGCCCCATCGGGTAAGATCGCGAAAGGAGTATGGAGCGCAGTCCCCGTAAGGGATATGCGGATAATTTCGAATGTGAGCGAGGCGGGGGAATATGCGCTTACCGTGAAAGTGATATCGGCAGAGGGTTCGTCTGAGGAGGCAGTAAAGAAGGTGGTCCGCCCGGATACGAGCTGGTTCGGCAATACGCTCGGTTGCGATGATGTCGTTCCCTCTCCGTGGACATCTATGAGCATTGATGACAAGAATGTGGTGCGGGTATGGGAACGCGACTATCACTTTGGGTATTCGCCGCTGCCGGAAAAGATCGTCCATTCGGGTGCCTCGCTGCTGACGAAAGCCCCGGAGATCGTGATCATGACGCCAGAGGGGAAAGCGGATATCACCTATACGGTCACGCAGCGAGTGATAAAGAACTCCTTCATCGGGCTTAAGGGTACAGGAAAATCGAAGAATTTCACGATCACGTGGAGGACCAAGGTCGAATTCGACGGATTCATCCGGCTCGATTACACCGTCGAGGGAAGTCCCGTTATCGATTCGATGAAGATCGTCTGGACGGTTGACCGGCGCTATGCGCGCTACCTGATGACGCCGCTCCTGCAGATAGCCGGTACCGGTGTGTATGAAACCGCATTTCCCTCAAGCGATAGAACGACGATACAGTTTGGCGACAAAAGAACATGTCTATGGTTCACCTCAGACCGGAAAGGCTTTTCCTGGTCGCCGGAACATGATGCGAACTGGGTCTATGATCCATTGGTCGACAAGTCCATTAAGGCGTCCATCGATGATACGGGCGGTCACGCCGAAGTAACGATGATACACCGACGTACCACTATCCCTGCCGGCGCCTACTATCACGCTATGTTCATTGCTACCCCGTCGCGTCCGCTCCCTGAGCGCTCGCGCACGTATCGTTTCGGCGGCTACGGGCAGTATTCGAACTGTGATATCGCATTCGTGCATCATGCCGGTGAAGGCACTGAATCGATATTCACGCTCAAGCCCAATGCGTTCTTCGGCGACTATGTTGATCACTGGAAGGATCAGATCAAATTCCAGAAGAACGCAAAAACGAACCTTGCCATCTTCGGCGCATCGACCGCGCTCAACAACTACAGCCCCGAGGGGAGATACTTCGGCGCATACTGGGATATAACAGGAAATGACAATTCATTCGCCTTTCCCGTGCGCCCCTCGTATACACGCGGATCGAACGAACAGCAGTGCATGACCATCAATGCCGATCCGAAGACCGCGTACAGCGATTTCATTCTCGCAAACATCAAACAGCTTTTCGATCATCCAAAGCAGGCGCACGCCGCCGTGTACTACGACCTGTGCGTCAATTATCTGAGCGCGAACGAAAGGAACGGGATGCGTTTTCAGGATGCGTTCGGCCGGTGGATAAACACCTATATCATCGTCGGCCTTCGCGATCACTTGAAGCGCACGACAAGCTATTGCCACAGCCGCGGACGGAACACGATCTATCACGCGCACAGCTACTTCAATCCCATGATCCATGCATTTGCTGACTATTGGTACCCCGGGGAACAATACTGCTCGATGATGCAGGAGAAGAATACCCCGTATTACTACTCTGACTTCATCAGCGATGACGTATATCGCTCCGAGCTGAATATGCACACGAAGGGATCGGCGATCCTTTTCCTCGGCAATCTTAAGCGGGCGAATAAGGCGTACGGGACGGAGGAAGAGACGCGCGCCATGTGCACGAAGCTTCTCCTGAACGATGTCCCGCTCACCATAGCGTTCGAGGACGGGAATGTCATCAACACGCTGTGGGGCGTGTGGATGAAATACCGAATGGACAGCGCGAAGGTGCGATACTATTATTCACAGAAGGAGATAACATCATCGAACCCGAAAGTCGCCGTAACATACTATATGTGTTCCGGCGGACGCACGCTTGCCGTTATCGGGAATAGCAGCGCAGAGGAACAGCGGGCGGCGATAGATATTCGCGGTGTAACGACTGCATCCGCCGCGACCGACGAATATGCAGGAAGACCGGTCGCGGTAAAGGACGGCATTCTATCAGTATCGATACCGCCGAGACATTTCACGATCATCGGATTCTAACGCCCGGCACGCATGAGGGCATAAAGGACGGGGACGTATGCAAAAGAACGAACAGAAAAAAAACATGAGTGGTCGAACAGTGGCGGAGCAAAAAAGCCCGCATGCCGTGTGCGGAAGCGTACCGCTTTCGCAGGTGCGGTGGACCGGCGGTTTTTGGGGACAGCGTTTCGACCAATGCGCGCACAGAACGCTCCCGCTCCTCTATGATCTCGGGGCCGACCCGGCGCGGGGGCATCTTATCGAGAATTTCCGTATCGCGGCAGGGCTTTCGCAGGGTGAGCGCAACGGCAGCGACTGGAAAGACGAATGGATGTATAAGTGGATAGAAGCGGGGGTCTCTATCCATGATGTTACAAGGGACGAAACGCTCGCAGCACATATCGACGAATGCATTGCGCTCGTCGAAAAAACACAGGCGCGCGACGGATATGTCACCACGCATATAACCAAACCCGAAGAACGATACACGAGCCCGTATCGGCATGAACTCTATGTGATGGGGCATCTTATCACCGCAGCCTGTCTTGATCATCGCCTGCGGGGTACAACTCGCTTCCTTTCGATCGCGACAAAGGCTGCCGATCACATCCATGCAGTATTCATTCCCCGATCGCCCAAGCATGCACATTTCTGCATAAATCCGTCCATCATCATGGCGTGCGTCGATCTCTATCGCGAAACGAAGGCAAAGAAATATCTTGATCTTGCGAACTGCTTCATCGATATGCGCGGCTCGGCGCCGAAGGGCGAGGCGCAGCAGCAGCTGCCACCTGAAGAACGGACCATACCGCCGCATCCGAGCATCGGCGGGCCGGGAGGAAGCGACCTCAATCAGACACGCATACCCCTTCGCGATGAGACTGTCGTCGTGGGGCACTCGGTGTTCTGGTCATATCTCTATGCCGGTGCGGCGGACGCATATCTTGAATCCGGCGACGAAAGTCTGCGTACCGCGCTTGAGCGTCTGTGGGGCGACCTCGTACGTTCAAAGATGTATGTAACCGGCGGCGTGGGGGCGCTTCATCACGGATTTACCGTGCGTAAAACCGCTGAGGGAAAATATACGAGCTGCGACGATGTGCATGAGGCGGTCGGCCATTCCTATGAACTGACGAATGCGACGACACAGACCTACAATGAGACCTGTTCGCAGATCGGCGTATTCCTGTGGGCATACCGAATGCTCTGTATGAGCGGTGAGGCGCGCTATGCCGAGATCATGGAGCGTGAGATGTACAACGGTTTCCTTTCGAGTCTTTCCGCGGACGGGGAGAGCTGGTTCTATATAAATCCCCTCGCCTCGCACGGCAAAGAGCAGGATGTGCTTGCGCATAACGGCACGCTCGTGAGGAATCAGCCTGCGGCAACACACACCTGCTGCCCGACGAATATGACGAGGGTGATCGCCGCGATGCACGGGTATTTCTATGGCGTATCGGATAACGGATTATGGATACATCATTACGGCAGCAGCACTTATGCAGGGAGCGGCATCGAGATCGATCAGAGAACGGATTATCCGTGGGACGGCAGGGTACGCATCACAGTACGCCGTGCGCCGTCCGCAAAGATGCGTATCTCGCTTCGTATCCCCGAATGGGCGGCAAAGGCGATGATAAAGCTTAACGGGGTGATACAAAAAGGAACACTGACACCAGGCACGTACTGCTCCATCACACGAACTTGGAAAGCCGGCGACAGCATCGAACTGGTAATGCCAATGGGTGTCCGGCTCATCGCTGCACACCCGAAGGTTGAAAGCGCATCGAATCACGCTGCCGTTGCGCGCGGACCGATCATCTACTGTCTTGAATCCCCCGATCTGCCGAAGAAGATCGATCTCTTCCGTGTACATATTTCGCGTAATGCGAAATTCGAAACGCACGTTGAGCCGAAATGTCTTGGGGGAATAGTGACCGTATCGACGATCGCCACGGCGGGGCCTTCAAAGGATTGGGATGGAGCATTATATCAGGAGATGCCGCGGGGGATGATGAAGAAAATAAAGGTGCGGCTTATCCCGTACTACGCATGGGCGAACCGTGGTATATCGAAGATGTCGATATGGCTGCCGCTGGCATAAGGCAATGCCGAATGACAGATATCAGAAAATTATGGCAATTACGAAAGCCATCGCGGCGCGCTGACGGCAAGGACATGGTGTCTGTTTTATGCGTTCCCAAAATAAAGTCAAGACTTTCTTATGATTATGCCAAAATAAGCCAATAGGAGAATATCAATGTTCCATGCAAAGAACCTGATACATGGCACGCTTATCGAGAGCGGAAATCCCGCGCCGGTGATCAATCCTGCGACCGAAGCGCCATGCGGCACGCAGGAAAAAGCATCGATCGCGCTTGCAGACGAAGCGCTCCTCGCGGCGAAGAACGCATTCCCTGTGTACTCGCACCTGTCCATCAATGAACGTGCATCGCTGATAATGACGCTCAGGGAGAAGATCATCTCACGAAAGGAAGGGATCATCGATCTTCTCGTTGCCGAGACGGGGAAGACGAATGAGAATGCCGGCTATGACTTCTCCATGCTCGTCGACTGCCTCGCCTTTTTCATTGAAGAGGTGAAGCGGCACTATGCGAAAAGCATCCCCGACTACGACAATAAATTCTTCAATCAGCTCGTTTACGAACCGACGGGCGTTGTCGCGGCATTCCTTGCTTGGAATTTCCCGCTCCTCAATCTCGGCTACAAGCTCGGCCCCATTCTCGCGAGCGGATGCACGTGCGTGATAAAGCCGTCGGCGGAAACACCGCTTGCCACTGCGCTGGTCGGTGAGCTTATCGCGGAGACCGCATTCCCCGCCGGTACGGTGAATATCGTGCTCGGTGAATCGACGGATATTGGATATGCGCTTGCCCATTCGAACATACCGCGGCTGCTTACGATGATCGGGTCGACATACGGCGGCATGAAGCTGATAGAGAATTCAACATCGAGCGTGAAGCGTTTTTCGCTTGAACTCGGCGGCAATGCGCCGGTCATTGTCTTCGATGACGCCGATGTCAATACGGCAGTCGAAGCCATTGTTGATCTGAAATTCTCGAATGCCGGGCAGATATGTGTTGCGCCGAATCGTGTTTTCGTGCATGAAAAAGTGTATGCATCATTTCTTTCCAAAGCAAAGCGTCTTGCCGAGGCATATACGCCGGGGAGCGGCGCATGCAAGGCACCCGCGATACAGCCGGTCATATCGAAGAGAGCGTTCGACCGCATACTGGCATCGATAGATACATCCATGAAGGACGGTGCGAACCTTATTTGCGGCGGCACACGGATGAAAAAACCCGGATACTTCATCGCTCCGACGATACTGGAAACACCGAGTGCATCGATGGATATCTGTGCGAACGAGATATTCGGGCCGGTCATGCCCATCGTGCGGTTCACCGATACTGATGACATTTTCGCCGTTGCCAACGAGTGCGATGCGGGGCTTGCATCGTACCTGTTCACGGACAGCAATGCCCGTATCATGGATGCGACCGAGCGGCTCCTGTACGGGAATATCTGCGTCAACGGAGTTCACTACTCGATACAGCTCCCGCACGGCGGGTTAAAGCAGAGCGGGTACGGAAAGGACATCGGTCATCTCTGTCTTGACGATTATTTCGATGTCAAACGTGTTTCGGTACGAAGGTAGTCCATGAGGGTCATCGGATCGTTCTCCAAAGGGCTGAAGATACTGTCGCATCTGGCTTCACATGACGGGGCCAGGCTCTCCGATATCGCGGCAGCGTTCGATATGCCCGCGTCGAACATGACGCTCTTTCTCAACTCGCTCATGAGCGAGGGATTTGCGGTGAAAGATGCGGACGGATATCATCTCACGGCACGCATCGGCGAGCTTGCCAATACCGCCGCCGGCTGTTTCAGTGAGCTCAAGAGGGTGACATCCGGTATCATCCATGAACTCCATGAGCGTTTTGACGAGAACGTGCTCCTGGGCGTGCTGTCCGGGGACAGGCTTCTATTCATCGAACGCCTGCAGTCTTCAAGGCCGGTACAGATAATCAATGACGCAACTATATCCTATCTGCCCCATGTGACGGCGGCGGGAAAGGCCATTATCGCGTTCTGGGATGAGGCGCGGCTCGATGAATATCTATCCGTCACACCGCTGACGAAATATACTGACAGAACGATCACGGTAAAGGCGACACTGCGGGAAGAATTAGCGGCGGTGAAAAAGAACGGCTATGCGCTCAATCGCGGCGAGTATGAAGAGGCGATAATGGCGGCGTCTGTGCCGGTGTTCCTTGACGGCCCGATCGCATCGATAACAGTGCAATTTCCCTCGTTCCGCTACAGCGAGCGAGACCTTGAACGACATGCACAGGAGATGCTTAAGTGCCGAAGCGATCGTTTGCGCAGGGTCAGATGACCCGGCACACCTCGCCGGTGAGATATTCCGATTCCGGGAACGATGCTCGGACGGGGTGATCCTCCGCCTGCGAGAGCGCATGGATGAACTGCACTTCGCGGTGCGCATCCTTCGCCGCCCAGCTTATCACCGTTCTGAATTCCTCGCGCGATACGCCGCCTGAGCATGAGAACGTTATGAGCATACCGCCGGGGGAAAGGCATTTCATTGCGGAGAGGTTCACATCCTTGTACGCGCGGAGTGCCTTGGGTACGGCAGAACGCGACGGCGCGAGCTTCGGCGGATCGAGCACGATGGTGTCAAAGGAATCCTTCTTCACCCCGCGGAGATATTCGAACGCATTCGCAGTGATGATGTTCTCATCAGGGAGCGATAGACCGTTCAAGCCCGCGTTCTTTTTCAGGATATCCAGTGCCGCCGCCGATGAATCGACGACGGTCATGGAGGCTGCGCGCGAAGCCATGCTCATCGAGAAACCGCCCGTATAGCAGAAACAGTCAAGGGTACGCCCCTGCGTAAAGGAAGCGGCAATGCGTCTGTTCTCGCGCTGATCGAGGAAGAACCCCGTTTTCTGTCCTTCTGCAACGTCGCAGATGAACTTTCTCCCGTTCTCATGGATGACGATCTCAGGCGGGAGTGCTCCGTAGAGGAGCCCTTCATGTGCCGTCATCCCCTCGGCTTTTGCCGCATGCGCATCGGAGCGTTCGTATATCGCTTTCGGAGATACTGCGGAAATGAGCGCATCGATAATGACCTGACGGAGCGCGTCCATACCGGGCGTCAGTATCATTACGACGAGTACGTCCGTGTATTGGTCGACGATGAGGCCGGGGAGGAGGTCCGATTCGGAATAGATGAGCCGAACGGCATCCGTATCCGCCCGTTCGCGGAGCGGCGTGCGGCGTGCGACAGCATCATGGATCTTCTTCGTGAACCATGCCCCATCGACAACGGCGCGTTCATCCCATTCGAGGAGATGCATGGCCACCTGCGCGCGCGAGCCGAGATGCCCATAGGCGATGAATTTATCTTCGCTCGTGACGACGCGCACTATCTCGCCGGGGGCCGCTTCACCCTTTTCGGCAATAGCGCCGGAGAATACCCACGGGTGATGGGAGAGGGGGAGCTTTTCTTTTTTCTTTGCGAGCGTGACGGTTTTCATAGGGGTTACTTCCGGTGCGCACTATATCACGGATATCGGTATCGCGCAAACAGAGTTATTTGCGGTACATCCCCTGCAGCAGCGACGCGAGACGCCACCCGGCGAGCACGATCTGCCGCTGTGCTGCCGCTGCGGCCCCTGTCACATACCGCTCTTTCAGCACGATATTCTTCGCGCCGTACGGTTCGCGGAGTTCCCCGTATGCGAGCGTGCAGCCGAGCGACTGCGTTTCCCGCGCCCAGCGATGTGCATCGAAGGCAAGGTTGGTCGGGGTATGCGGTGTAAGCCGATCGAGCCATTCATGCATACCGGTGCCGTCGTCCGCGGTAAGCTCCGGGAGCGCGCGTGCTTTTCCGTCATCGTAATATCGGCGATAGGCTTCATCCCAGAATGTGTGAAGGTTCTTTTTCCAAGGCGTATCGGCGAGATTCGCAATGCTCACCGCATTGCCGCCGGCGTCATTGGGGCTTTCACCCTTCGTCGGATTCGGGTCATACCGCGATGCCGTATGCATCGGCTGATGTATATCGCCTGCAAGATGTACGATGACAGCGAGGGCGATCGCTTCATCCGGGATAATTTCGTCGAATTTTCCTATCCTGAGCGCTGATGTCGCATGTGATAGCGCACGGACGATATCGCCGTTCGTTGCGGTGAGGGCAGCGCTGTCGGCGAACACATCGGGGTCGCTCGGGGAACAGCCGATGTTGATGTAATGCCATGTCCGGAATTTCCCTTTGTACGGCGATGTCGAATTCCTGTCCTTGATGTCATCCATCCAGCAGGCGAGGGTGATGAACGTGTAATTCGTGCCGTTGTTGTTCAGCCGCGATGCGATCGTCGATACGCGTTGGCGTGCGGCTGCATCAAGTCGGTCGTGCGCGATACGTGCGACGAGCATATGCCCGCCGCCGTCCCAGCCGGAAGCAGGGGAAAAGAGGAATAGACAGAGAGTCGATGCGAGTACCGTGATACGGAATGATCTCATGCTGCTACGATACCAAACCATGCGTGTCTTGTCAACAGGGGTGTGAACGGCAGCTGTCGCTGGGCGTTATCGCTTCTCCCGTACGCGTATATCATCTATCCACATCGTCCCTTTTGCCGGGTGAAAACCGAATTTCACATCGCAGGGGGTTATCTTCTCGCCGGTCTTGAACACATAGCTTTCCTTTGTCCACGGCCGTGATCCCTGATAGCTTTTCGTCGGCTCATAGGCATTGATCGGGAACCAGTGATTCAAGCCGCTCCAGATGTTCACAAAGCCGCCGGCATAGCGCGCGCCGGGTTTCAGTTCAACATCCTTCGTCCGTATGAAATAGGTGATGACATATTCGGTGTTCGGCTTCAGGTCGGGAAGCGGATGCGATGAGCGTGTCTGGGCATCCTTGAATTCCTGGAGCGTGAACCGGGCGCATCGACGCCCGTCACGGAACGTTGCTGTGTCAACGGAGCACCCCTCGGCGAATTTCCATCCCTCGGTGCCGTCGCCGTTCTCAAAACTGCCGTTGGCGAGGAGATTGCCGTCGTCGGGTAGTGTTGATGCGTCCTTGACGAAAAGCATCTTCCCGAATTTTTCAGGCTCATGGAAACCGCCTTTCAGGAACGGTGACCATGTCGAGAGCTGATCGAGCTTTTTACTCTTGAGCATGATGCGGGATCGGCAGAAATTTACTATGCATCCGCTTTCGGGCTTTCCGCCGATGGCGTCGAATGGTATTGCTATCTCCGCCGTCCATCGCTCGCCGTCGTGTGTAATGCCGATGCGTGCGCCGCTGTTCCAGGCGATATCCTTTTTGATGCCGTCCACCGCCCAGTCCGATATGCTGCCTGCGCTGTTCACTGCGATATGGAAATACCGGCGCTCCCCCGCGGGACCGATGAACAGCTCTACTGAGTTATCCTGCCAAATCGATCCGTCATCATTGGTGCGTTTGATAACCGATACGTCATCGAAGCTGCCCTCGTCGCAGACAAAGGCGATAGAGAGATGCTTGTCCGACCATGCTGTGCGTACGGCGGTCAGCGCATTCGGGTCATCCGTGCGTTTGAGCGGTACGAGATAGACCGGTTTCGCGAGCCATGCCGCTTCATCGAGCGAGCCGTCGATGCGTATATCATCCGGCGTGCTCAACGAATGAACGACAAGGTCTTCCGATTCCCGCCGTGTCGCCAGGAATGCATTGCGGTATCGGGCGACAGCGCCGATGAGGTGCTCCCCGATGTAGCGGACTCGGGCGAGTGCGCCAGCATCGTTCCTTGCAAGCGACTCAGCCTCTTTGACGAGTGCATCAAGTTCGTTCATCCTTTCTGAACTGAATATCGTTTCCCACATATCAGACTCGTACGGCGTTTTCAGCACCGGTCCTACCACGGTGTTCTCATAGCCCTGCAGGCACGACGTCCAGAGCTTTTCGATGAGGTCGTATGCCTTTGCCATCGGGGCGGCGGCAGGGCCGAACATCTTCGCGTGATGATCGGCGAGGAGCGTCTCTGCGTCGATGCTGTTGTCCCATGCGGCTTTTCCGAACGCATACCAATTGAGATAATGATAAAATCGGTAGCTTATCTCCGATTCGACGAATGCACCGCGCACCATCGGGCCGACACGCTTGAAATATGAGACGACAAGCCTCGGACTGACAGCAGGGATGCCTGCGGGCACCTTGTTCCCGAAATCGTTCATGTATGTCCAGAGCGAAACCGCGCGTTCACCGCCGAGCTTTTTATTCCAATCGCGAATGTTCTCCTCCTCAGCTTTCTGAAATGCACGTCCCGTTTCCGCCCACGGCCCGGGGGTGGCGACTTGAAGAAGCATATTATCCGGAAGATCGAATGACGGCAGCGACTTATAGGTCGAATACGCCATGGTCGTCACCGTGCCCGGAAGACCGCTTTCCTTGATGCGCTTTGCGATGCGCGAATAGAAGCCGAAGACATAATCGCTGTGATTCCCATTCGCTCTATTGAACGGCGTACAGTTCGGGCAGCGGCAGAAATTATCGGGACCAAAGCCGTCCTCGAGCATGACGGGTATATATCCCGGCGTAAGCGATATCGGCCATACTGCCGGGTTCTGATACTGCATATCCCGAACCGTCGGCGCTTCGCCTTTGAGGAAGGATATCGCATCGAGCACAATGGTGTCCTCAAGTTCCGGGTTCATGAGGCAAAGATGCCCTCTGCATTCGCCGGTCTCCAGGTCGCGCCTGCCGTTGGGGAGTAGCGAGAAATATTCCGGGCGTGTTGCCGCGAACCGTTTGTTGAGATTGAACATGCGTATACCGTGCCCGTAGGGGATACGTAATGTGTCATGGCGGTACATAAGACGCTCGCGGTTCAGCCATGCGATAGTATCCGTGCCGTGGAAGGCCATTTTCTTGTCTTGCGTGACGAATGAGGGGAATCCGTATGTCCACATGCGTTCCTCGAGATCGGGCGCTTCCTGGATGTCCATGGACGGCACCGTAATGCCCGAACAGCGCGGCACCGGTGTTCCCGTTTCATCGGGATAGAAGAAGCCGACACCGCAGAAGCGTTCGAGGAAATCGTACGCGCCGAAGAGCGTGCCTTTTTCCCTGAACCAGTTCCAGAACGTGTTCTGGCGCATCACGGATCCTGGGTCGCTCGCGGCGTCGTCATGCCCTGCGATAATGATGATGTCGGCGGATGTACGGATGTGACGAATGATGAAGCCGTCTCGGGGGAGGGCGGCGATGCCGGGGGCAAGCGGCGATGATATGCTGTTCTCTCCGAGGAGTATATTCACTTTTCCGTCAACGAGAGTATCTGAGATTGCGATAGGCGCGGCAATGATGCGTTCAAGGACCGCCTTCATTTCATTGGCTGCTGTGCGTGCCGTAGGCGTTGCATCGCTCGGAACAACGATCACTGCTTTCCAAGTGCCATTTTCGGCAAGTATGAGCGGTGCATCGGCCTTGTACTGAGCGTTGTGGTTCTTTGATGATCGGTTCGCCTGTTTAATGGAAAGCATCTGCGCATTGCATATGCATGCAGCAGCGATAAGGATGGATATCGTTCGTATCGGCGTCATGCGTCCTCCCGGTTCGTACCTATACTATGAGCGCTCTCAGCCCCTTTGTCAAGGAATTGCCGGTAATATAATGGTTGCCCAAAGTAACCTCAGCATTCATGCGAGTTCGAAGTACGCAAAGCGCGACGGCGTATGGAAGGAGAAACTCAGGGTGCTTGCGAGGGCGATATGCGTCCCGTGATAGCGCTGCCGGAAAAGATTCCCGTAGACGACGGTACGTCCGTTCTTTTCGAATGCGATGTCGGAGAGCGGTATCCGTGCGGCGATGGACCATGCATGCCGCTTTCTCTCGATGATGACGGGAACATTCCTCCGCCATGGCCGGTTCCCCGTACCGTCGCGGATAAGGCGTTCTATCCTTCCGTCGGGCGATGCCTTGATGTATCGGTACGGATGATCGCGCCGCGGACCGAACATTATCTCCCAGTCATCGCCGTTATGTATTGTCGTGTCCGCTATCAGACGCGATGTGTCGCAGCGCTCCTCGATGCGTACATAAAGATGGGACGTATCGTGCATGATGCGTCCGGTGATCTTTTTTTCATACGGCGTCGCTTCGTAGATGGTGAACCATCGGTCGAGGAGGGTTCCTTCATCCCACGGAGCATGCGCGAGGTCGGATGCGCGTATACGCGGTACGCATATCGACGGCACCTTATGCATGCTGCGGAATTCGCCGGGCGTTATCCCGGTTCGGCGCTTGAAGAATCTGCCGAACGATTTCTCATTACTGAACCCGGCGCGTTCTGCGGTCTCCGGCACGGAGCGGCTCTCTGAAAGGGATCTGCGCGCGGTCGCGAGCCGTTCGGTGTCGATGCATGCTTCAGCGGTCATGCCGAATTCACGCTTGAACGCTTTCATGAAATATTTCGGGTGCAGCGCCGTAATCCCGGCGAGCATGGCTACCGATGTGCGGCCTTCCGAATCGATGATGTGACGCATGACGGCGGCCATGCGCGTATCAGCGCCGGGGAATATCTTTTCCGTACGGTTCACTTCGGTGAGGAGCGATTCGGCAAGCCGTGCTATCACCGAGCGGTCCGTTCCTGACGGCATGGATGTTAGCAGGGTGAATATCTTTCCCGCGGTCGAATAACGATTGATCGGCAGTGCGATAGGCCGATGCAGCGGCGGAAGCATCATCGTGTGAATGAATACCGAGCGGTAGGTACGGTCAGGGAATTCGATGCGGAACGTCCCCGGCGGAAAAATACCGATCATGCCTTTTTTCAGCACGAGCGGCTCACCTGCGGTAAAGCGTGCGCTTCCGGCAACGGCGAGCTCAATGCGCGTATACATCGTCGGCGGTTCATAAACAGCGCGGTACGATGTTTCCGTTCGGCCGATATCGAGGACGCGGAGGGTTATCATGTTGTGAACGGACGGAACCCTGTCGATAATGCCGGAGAATCCGCAGCGGCGCACGGTTTCCCATCGCGCCAGATGATCTTCGGATCGGCGATAACGGTGTGAATATCATTTCCCTGCGCGCGCCACGCGGCAAGATCGATGCCGTCCTTCGGCTCTTTGCCCGCTGCATTCCCTGCGATCACCGGAAGTTTGCCGCGCACATCCCAAAGACAGTTCGCATCGGCGATGATGACGCGTTTACGGATATCCGTGCCGTAGCCGCCGGCGTATATCGGTGTGCCGTTCACGATGAGGATATTCCGTTCGATGGTGAGCGATACTTCCGTTCCTTCGCGCCCGAGCGCTATCGCCGCGGTTTTCTCCGCGATGAAGATATTGTTTCGCACGATGCATTCCCTTCCATAATGCATGTGGAACGGCTCGCATGCGGTGTGATGGCAGATATTGTTCTCCACGATGACATGCGCGCTTCCTTCGTCAAGATAGATGCCCCAGCCGCCGTAATTAGCGTTCTCGATATTGTAAATGATGTTCCCGCGGACGATGGTCCCGGGCTGCACGCCGAGGAGATAGATGCCGCCCATGTCGGAGAGCCATCCGAAGCCGAGATCATGAATATGATTGTCGATGAAGTGATTGTCTTTCGATACGCTGTCGGCGAATCCCCATACCCATCCGCTTGATATGCCGGAATAATAGAAGTCATGTATATGATTGCGTGATACTTCATTGCCGAACGTATCCATGAGCATGATGCCGGTGGCGCTGTGGAATACCTGCCCGCCGTGATGGATGTGATTGTCCGCGATAACGCTGTTCCCCGTGCGTCGTACTGTCGGCCCTTCCGCGCGAGATCCCGTCTGCTTTATACCGCCCGCGCCGAGGTCGCTCATCGTATTGCGCGCGAATCGATTGCCGATGCAGCCATCCATGATATTGAACGCATAGAGCCCGACATGTTCCACGGTACAGTCCTCGAACGCGCAGCCGCGTGTGCCGGTCATCTCTATCGCGCCGCCCGCATGCGATGCCCCCTGCGCGGAAGCCGCATACTCGATGTCGGGGACTTTGTCGTGCACCGGCGCGCCCCCGCGCGGCATTATCCAGTCCGCATGCCGGAACGTGATGCCGCGGAGCGTTATGTTCTCGATGAAACGGTTCGTGTCGGGATCACCGTCGAAGCGCATGAGGGCTGTTACGCGCGGAGCGGCTATCTCGGTGTTCTCAGGCGTTTCACCGGGACGCGGATAGTAATAGAGTTTTGATGCTTCTTTATCGAGATACCATTCGCCCGGTTCGGTGAGGCCTTCGATGATATTGTCGATGTAGTATTTCGCCCATTGCGGTTTGAAATCATCCTTAAGCGCAAAAATGCTTCGGCGCTCTGATGTCACTATACCGGAGGCGTCATCGAACGAGGCTATCGGCATACGCTCTTCTGTCCAATAATGAAGAACGACTATCTCTGCATCCGTGATGTTCTTCCAGGGGCGCATATCACCTTTTTTTGCCTGAAACCGCCGGCTCCCGTCGAAGAGCTCCGCCTGCAACGTGATATCGGGAACACTCTCCATCCAGAAAAAACCCCGTTCGCTTGGTGTCGGGCCGACCTTCGGGAGGCGCGCCCGCGGACGCCGTTGTCCGTTGACGAAGAGCTCCCGGAAATACCAGCCGGTATTCCCCTGCGGTATGGAGGCAGTCCACACATCATGCCCGTTGATCTTTTCGGCTGAGAAACCGGTTATGCATTCTCCGCCGTCGATGACAGGCGTTTCGTTCTCGTACGCACGCAGGGTAACCGGCACGGAATCAGCCATTGTCAGCACAATGGTCTCGCGTATCCGGTATGTCCCGCCGCGAAGATATATCACGGCCGGTGATACGAGTGTGCCGCGGCTGTGTTCCTCGCGTACCGCTTTCAGCGCACGGGGTATCGATGCGAACGGGCCATCGGTTTTTGCCGCAGTGGGCGCATCGAGAGAACCCGACCAGCGATCATTGCCGGTGGGGGAGATATAGAACGTCGTTGTTTCCATGTGTTCCGTCCCGCAAGTCTGTTTTCGGGTATCGAAAGTATTTATATAGCGGTAGTTCAAATTAATCCAGAGCAAGGCAGGGGGGGGGCAGCCAGGTGTGTGCCATACCCAGGAATAACGAAACAGCGGGTTGCAACCCGCTGTTCTCTATTTTCGCGACAGTTCTACTATCGACTTGATGACGCGTCGAATTGGGTGTATACTTGCGCTGAAGTTAAACCCAAAGGGGGCGACGATGCTCGATATCCTGAATATCTTCAAACATCTCATGGACCTGCTCAAAAAGGACCAGAATCCGACAGAGGTGGGGCTTGCCATTGCGTTCGGTTTTGTCATGGCCTTTCAGCCGGTTTCATTGTTGTCCGTGGTCATATTCGTGATATTCTTCGTCATCAAGGTGAATAAGGCTGCCGGTTTTTTAAGTCTCTTCCTCTTTAAGATCATCGCGGTCGCCGTTGAGCCTGCTGTCGTTCCGCTCGGGGCTTTTGTCCTCATGGATATTCCTTTCCTTGTCCCGCTTTGGGCGAAGCTCCGGAACATCCCCATAGTCCCGCAAACGAAATTCTACAATACGGCCGTCATGGGCGGCTTCCTTGTCGGTATTATCGGATTTCTACCGATGTTCCTGGGCGGAAAAAAGGCGTATATATTCTACCGGGACAAGGTGCGCGATAAGATCCCGTTCCTGAGGCCAAAAAAGAAAACGGGCTCGGTGGTGAGCGTTACCGCAGGGGGCGCACGATGAATTGGATCAATGTAATAATACTTGTCATCGGTTCAGTCGGAACGATATCCCTTGAAATACTGTGTTCACCGCTGCTTGTAAAGTGGGCGATAGAGACGGGCGGTACCGCGCTTGTCGGTGCCAAGGTAGATGTCGGCGCAGCGACGGTACGCATCCACGATATTTCGGTCGATCTTACGCGGCTTGAAGTGACCGATGTGAACAACACGCAGAACAATATCGTCGATATCGGCCGTATACGGCTGGCGCTGAACTTGAATGCGCTCCTCGAATCGAAAACCATCATTGACGTAGCGGCTGTCGAGAACATCCGATTGAACACGAAACGCCGTTACGACGGCAGGGTATGGCGTACGAGATCGGCTGCTGCAAAGAAACCGGAAGCATCACGGCGCCCGTCGTTCGCCGAGGGGGCGATGGATACTGCGAAGAAGAAGCTTGAGATAGATTCGCTGCTCAAGGGGGAACTCGCATCAGTAAAGGATGACCGCTCCCTCGAGGCGTCCAGTACGGGTGTTACATAGAAATGGAAGACCGCGGTGGGCGCGATGGACTACGGGAAACAGGCGGCCGCTGCGGTGGAGAAGGTGAAGTCGCTCGATACGAAGCTCGATACCTCGAACCTCATCAAGGCACAGGAAGATGCACGCACGAAGATAGCGGCGATCACCGACGCAAAGAAACGACTTGATACCATCGTCGATGATATGACGGCGAAGAAACGTGCGCTCGATGCGGATATGGACTCGCTTTCTCAGCTTACTCAAGCCGCACAGAGCGCGGCACGCGATGAGTATAACGGCATGCTCCGGAAGCTCAATATCGAAGGCGTATCGATCGGTAATGTTGCGGAAATGGTGTTCGGCCCCGAGGTGACGGGCAGGCTTTTTAACGGCATGTACTGGCTTGACCGCATCAATAAGACCATACCGCCGAACGTTCGGAAGAACATCTCGATACAAAAAAATAAATTCGGTTCCCGCGGGTACGATATCGAATTCCCGCTCAGGGAGATGGCGTATCCCTCGTTCCGCATCGGTGTGATGCGCATCTCCTGCAACGAAAAAGCATACGCGGACGAGGCGCTCACATCGCCCTTCATCGCCGGCGAGATACGCGATATCACCTCCGATCAGGACCATGCCGGTATGCCGATGACGGCGAAGCTTTCCGTCATGGTGCCCGCATACCGCAACGCGGCAGGGGATGTTTCCGCGATGTTCGATCGCCGCGGCGGTGCATCGATCGACTCATACAAGATAACAGTAAAGGACATGCCGATAGCCGATCTCGTGCTCGGGAACGGCGCCAATGGGCTTCCGATGCGCATGCGGAGCTGCACAGCGAACGCCGATGCCGGAGTAACGTTCTCCTCGAACCGGTCCGATGCGGTGGTGCGTGTCGCGCTCAGGCGTATCGATCTTGAATTCAATACCAACGAACGCCTCGATGCATTCTCAGGCATCGTACGCGACACCCTTTCATCGGTGAAGAACATGACGCTTACGCTTGCGATGAAAAGTGAGAACGGGCGTGTTGAAACGTCGGTCGATTCGGACCTCGATAATCAACTCGCCGCCCGGCTCAAAAAATTGTTCGGCGACAAGGCCGATGAGCTTACGCGGTACTTGGAGAAGGAGTTCGACCGTGTCGCAGGGGCGGAGCAGCGGCGCGTGCTGACAAGCATCGGTGCCGACCGTGCGTCGATAACGGCGGGTTTCGGTGCGCAGGAGAAGGCGGTCTTTGCCGAGCGCGATAAGCTCGATCAGAAGAAAAAAGAGATAGAGAACAATCTGAACGCATATCAGAACGAGCTTAACCGCAAAGCGGACGAAGGCAAGAAGAAAGCGGAATCGGAAGCGAAGAACAAGGCGACGGACCTTCTGAAGCAGAACAAGATACCGGGTTTTTAAGGAACGAAGACGCGAGGATGTGTCCATGAAACGGATCGATCGTTCGGCGGATACGGTACGGCTCATGTCGCTTCGGGCGAGGATATTCGAGGATATCGCCCTGTCGATCAGCAGGGCGGATGATCTGAAGACGGTGCTTGGGCATATCCTCGCTTATATCAACGAGTATTTCCAGTCGGAGGCGGCATCGATAATACTCAAGGACGAGCTGTCGGAAAAGATCTACTTTTTTCATGCGCGCGGTAAGAGGTCGAAACGTATCGTGAGCTATCGGCTGAAGCCGGGGGAAGGCATTTGCGGCTGGGTGATCGAACATACGAAGCCGGTCCTTACGAACGCCCCGTATCTTGACCGACGTTTCAAGAAAGAGATCGACCGTGAGATCGATTTTCGGACGCGTTCCATGATATGTGTTCCGCTCATCGCCGGGAAGACGGTCATCGGTGCGGTGGAGATATTGAACAATAATGCGAGAAAGCGTAAATTCGTCCTCAAGGATGTGCGCGTGCTTACCGCCATCGCAAATCAAATGGCGATGCTTATACACAACAATCTCCTTGCCGAGAAGGCCCGTGAGCGTATGCTCGAGCTTAAAAGTCTTATCGCGGTAAGTTCGGCGGTGAACTCAACGCTCGATATCTCGCTCCTGCTTGACAAGATAATGGAATTGACGAAAAAGGTCATGCGTGTCGAGGGCTCATCGCTCCTGCTCGTCGATGTGAACGGCGACCTTGTGTTTCGCTCCGTCACCGGGAGCAGGAAGAGCCGCGTGAAAGAGGTGAAGATCCCTCGCGGCAAGGGCATTGCCGGATGGGTGGCAGAGGAGAATAAACCCTGTATCGTGAACGATGTGGCCCGTGACAAGCGCTTCTATCAGACGGCGGATGAACAGACGCGTTTCAAGACGAAACAGGTGCTGGCCGTGCCGCTCACGTACGGCGGGAGGGTGCTCGGTGTGGCCGAAGCGGTCAATCGCGTCGACGGCGGGGATTTCAATAACGGGAACATGAAGCTTTTCACGGCCATGGCCGAGCAGTGCGCCATGGCGATAAAGAACGCGAGCCATTTTCGCGATCTGCAGGAGTTGTTCCTGTCTTCGATAAAGGCGCTTTCTGACGCGATCGAGATGAAAGACCCGTACACGCGCGGGCATTCGGAGCGTGTCACCCTGTACAGTCTGCTCATCGCTGAGCGGATGGGACTCGCCCGTGAGATGCGGATGAACCTTCAGGTGGCGGGCATACTCCATGATATCGGCAAGATAGGCGTCGATGAAGCGATATTGAAAAAGCCCGATCGGCTTACGCCCGGCGAATATGATATTATCAAGAAGCATGTCATGAACGGCGTTGAGATAATGAAGCACATCAAGACGCATCCGGACATACTTCCGGCGATACGTGAACATCATGAGCGATTCGACGGTGCCGGTTATCCGGATGGGATAGCCGGGACGAAGATATCCATGCTCGGGCGCATCGTCGCTGTTGCCGATTCCTACGATGCGATGACGTCGGACCGTCCATACCGGACGCGGATGGCGGTAGAGGATGCCGTCAACGAGATCAAACGATGTTCCGGTACGCAGTTCGATCCGGCGATAGTGGACGTGTTCTCCGAACTCGCCATGAGCAGGGAATTATCAAAGCTTTTCAGCCAGGAGTGAGCGAGCGGTAAGTGCGCCTGTCACGGTTCAAAGAATATCCCGAGGGCATCGGGCAATGTGTTCTCCGCGACGGCATCGTACGCCTTCGCCGCTTCATCGAGCGTGAACGTGTGCGTCGCAAGCGAAGCGACATTCATGCGTTTGCTGAGCACATAGTCGCGAAATACGCGCATGTTGTGCCGCGTATCCCAGCGAACCCAACCGGCCGGATAGTCGCGTCCCTTCTCCCACGATTCATCCTTATACCCGGGGCCGGTGCGCGCGGCGCTGCGTATATCGATGTTGCCGAGCGCTGCGGCGAGCTGTATCGTGAACGTTGCCCCGCCGACGACCACGATAGGGCCCGTGCGATGCGTGTCGGGCGGCGTTATCATCAGATTATAGATCCCTTTGAGCGTTTCCGTGCCGTCGCCGCCGAAGCATATGATACCGCCGTCAACGCCGTCGCTTTCGGTGATATCTTTCACGGCTTTTTGCCCGGCATCGTCGGTAATGGATTTTACGCCGAGGTGCATGCCGTTGCTGAGCGCTTTTTTCAGACGGAAGTCTGATATATCGAGGCCGATGACCGTACATCCGGCGCTCGTGAGTATCTGCGACGCGAATTGTCCCACAATGCCGAGACCGGCGATGATGTATGCCTTGCCGAATTCCGGATCAAGCCGGCGCACCGCATGCATGGCGGTTATCGCAAGCGCCACATTTGCACCGTCCTCGAAGGACATCGCTTTCGGGAGTTTCATGCTGAGGTTCTGATTGACATTGGAATAGAGCGCATGCGTCGCCTGCCCGGCACCCATGGCCATCACGCGGTCGCCCTCGGCGAAACCGTCCACGTTCTTTCCTGTCTTGATGACCGTACCGGCTATCGAATATCCCGGGAACGTCGGTGAAGCCTTCGGATCCGGCTTCTTGCGCCGCGGAATGACACCCATCATTTCCGTTCCGACGCTTATCTGGCTTTTTGCCATTTGTACCTGTATCTGCCCTTCGCCGGGGTCGCCGAGTTCTCCGTCATGGATATACGCTTTACCCGCACCGTCGATAGCGACCGATCTGTTCTTCATACGTCTGGCTCCATCAGTGTGTGGCCATAATCTACTTCTTTGATGCGGATGCGTCAAGAGCCGATAGGATGCTTTACTTGTCCGATATAACGTTCATGCCGTATCACCTTGTGAGCTGTGGACCCTGCTCTACTGAGAGAAGAAATATTTCTCACGGAGTTCACTGGGGCCAGGGATAATGCGGGTCACTGTACGGAAGAGATGAACCGTATGCCCTGACGAACGAACGCATCACCGTCGGGGCAGACATCATGGAACATGCCGCGGGAGAAAGCGAAGTCCCCCCCGCGTAATGCGCTGTTGTACGATTCGAATATACAGTAGCCGTTAAACATCGCATTTGATAATGTATCGAGAAATGGCTCCCAGGGAACTATACCGCCGCCGGGCACGCCGCGATCGTTCTCGCAGGTGTGTACGCCCCAGAGACGCGGGAGCGCAGTGCGCGCCGCCTCCGCATAATCGCGTATCTCGGTCGTCAAATGGTAGGTGTCAAGGAGCACCGCGAGATTCGGATGATCGGCCGCTGCGATAAGGAGCATTGCCTGCGTCGGCGTGTTGATAAGGCTTACGCGAAAATGGCTCATCGGTTCGATGACGATATTCACCCCAAGCTTTTTCCCGTGCTCCGCGAGATGATTGAGCCCTTCGGCCGCATGTTCGAATTCATCCGATATTTTTCTCCGGTCGACATGCCCCGGATGAGAATAGAGCGCACCGGTATATGCTGCTGCTCCGCTCTCAGCGGCTTTTTCAATCCAGTTCGTATGCCAAGCTATCCCATTTTTCCGAACGGATGCATCGTCGGAGGAGATGTCAGCGGCCATCGGCCATACGCCGCCGGGGCTTACGATGACAGTAAGCCCGTTCTTCTCCGCGAGCGAGCGCACCGCTTTCGCGTCATAGTCGACATCGTCGCCGACGGCTATTTCAAGCGCGGATAATCCGAGCGAACGGCCGCGTTCGAAAAGGGGGTATTCCGACCGCGACCAGCGTTCCGTCCAGAGAAAGATATGAGCGCCGTACCGCATCGCTACTTCCTTATCTCGCGCAGGCGCACGTCATCGAACCATATCGTGCCCTTCGCGTTGTGAAAACCGATCCGGACATAGTTCACATCGCTCGGCTTGTCGCCGGTCTTGAATGTATGGCTTTCTTTTATCCACGGCGAACTTCCGCTGTACCATTTGCTCGGATAGAATCGGTTGCCGGGGCATCCGAACACGTTCATGTAACCACCGGAGTCGGAAGCGGCGGGATTGAGCTCGATGTTCTCGTACTTCACGTAATACGATATCATGTATTCGGTCTTCGGCTTGAGCGGCGGTATGTACTGATAGAATACCGCGCGCGTCGTGCCGGTGATGAGCTCCGTCGATGAGAGTTTCGCGCATTGCTTTCCGTGACGGAACGTGCCGGTCTCTATCGATGCAAAGCCTTTGGCCATGGCCCAGTCCTTCGCAGCGCCGTCGGGTGTATCCTCAAAGCTCCCGTTCGTAAGAATGTTGTCATTCACGATATCCGAGCGGCTTTTCAGCAGCGTAAGCGACCCGAACCGTTCCGGGTCATGGAAACCCTGTACGAGGAACGGACTCCATGACTGAAGCTGATTCTTCGCCGTTGTCTTCATGACCCGCGAACGGTTGAAGTTGATGACGAGATCGCTTCTCCCTTCCATGGAGAGCGGGACGAACAGTTCGACGGTATACCGGTCGCCGCCTCGTTTCACGGCATAGTGCGTCTTGCTGTTCCACGACCAGTCATGCGTCTTTTCGCGCACCATCTCATCGGCAAAACTGCCCGCAGCATTGACCATGATGTGACCGTATCGTACGCGGTCACCCGATGGGTTGATGAACACTTCCACACCGCTGTCCTGCCAGATGTTATTGTCGTCATTCGTACGCGCGAGCGCTATCATATCGCCGATATTCTCTTCCATGCATTCGAAGCCAATGTAGAGTCCCTCAGACGACCAGAGCGTCCGAACCGATGTGAGCGCCTTGACGTTCTCGTTCTTTTTATACGGAACGAGGAACGCCGATTCGGTAGCCCACGCCGCTTCGCTGAGCGCACCGTCAACGGTGATCCCTTCCGCGGGCACGGTCGTAAGCGTCAGGTCATCGAGCTCGCGTTTTTTGCCTGTCATCTGCGAACGGTATTTCACGAGGGCCCCATAGAGATAGTCGCGCATATATTTCACGCGGGAGAGCGCGGCTGCATCGCTTTTCGCCCGGTTCTCCGCCTCATCAAAAAGCACTTTCATTTCCGCGAGCTTTGCTTCCGTGAACACCGTGTTCCAGACATCGGCATCGCTTTTCGGCGTGAACTGCGGACCCATCTCCGTGTTCTTGTACTCACCGATGCAGGAATCCCAGAGTGATTCGAGCATGTCGTAGAATTTCGTCATCGGCGCCGCCCCCGCGCCGAACATCGATGCATGATGATCGGCAAGGAGCGCTTCCGCATCCGTCCCGTTGTCCCATGCCACCTTGAAAAACGAATACCAATTGAGATAATTATAGAGCCGGTAGCTCGTATCGCTCTGCAGGAACGCACCGGTAATATCCGCGGAGAGGCTCTTGTAGTAGGATAGTATTTTCCTTACTGAGAACGACGGGATGCCGAAGGGTATCTGATTGCCGTAATCGTTGATGTAGTTCCAGAGATATACCGACCGCGGTTTTCCGAGCTTCGCGTTCCACGCACGGATTATCGCATTATCCTTCGCCTGCTTGTCGGGGTATTTTTCCACCCAGGGACCCATCGGCGCTATCTGCAGGAGAACATTGTCCGGGAGCGCTATCTTCGGGACGTCGATGTATGCAGAATACGCCATGGTCGTGACCGTGCCCTTGACCCCGGAGGCTTTCACACGGTCGGCGATGCGTGAGACGAAACCGAACACATAGTCGCTGTAGCTCCCGTTGGTGCGGAAGAACTCCTCGCATTTCGGGCAGCGGCAGCGCGTGCGTTCGCCAAAACCGTCCTGCGGCATGATGTTCACGTAGCCCGGCTGGAATGCCCCGAGATTCCACACGGCGGTCTTGAAACGCTCCTGATACATGTTCCGTACCGTCGGCGGTTCTCCCTTGAGGTAGGAGAGGCAGTCAAGCGTTACTTCATCCTCAAGGCCTTTATTGAGCAGGCACAAATGGCCGCTGTTGTGGTCGAGCGAGATGTCGCGCTGTCCGTTCGGGAGCAATGAGAAAAAATCCGGGTTCGTCTTCCCGAAGCGTTCCACGAGCCCCATGCGGGAAAGACCGTGCGAGTTCGGTATGTACTCGGTCTGACAGCGCCAGTAGTGACGTTCGCGGTTCGCCCAGTGATACCCCTTGGGTGAGTTCTGGTCGGTGCCGTCCGGGAGGGGCACTTTCCCGTCAATGGACGTGAACGACGATCCGAGATACGAATACCAGCGGACATTGAAATCCGGTGCTTCGTAGATGTGCATCGGGTTCACGAGGAGTGTGCGTGCGGCGGGTACGACGATGCCGGCGTCGTCGGGAAAGAAGAAGCGTACGCCGAGAAAGCGCTCGAGGAGATCGTACACGGCAAAGAGCGTAGCCTTCTCGAAGTGCTGGCCCCAGTGGTTCATTTTGGTCACAAGGTCGGCGGGGTCCTTCTCAGCATCGTCATTCCCCGCAATGAGGATGATGTCGGTGCCGTTCGCGTTCACATGCGATATGATGAAGCTGTCGCGCGGGAGCGTTGGTGCTTTCACCGGGAGCGTACGGGATAGTGCATTGAAACCAATGAGGAGATTTACTTTCCCGGGAGCGATGGAAGCCATGATGGGAACATCAGCGGTGATCGCACGGGTGAGATACCGTTTCAATTCCTGTGCGGCGAATTTTGCCGTGGGCGTTGCATCCGCAGGAACGACAATGACCGTTCCCGGGACACCGTCCTTCGCGAGCGTGAGCGTGCGGCTTGTATCGATCGACACCTTGTGGTTCGCCGAATTTCGCGGGGCAGGGGAGATGAACACGGTTTGTGAATATACCGCCGCGGCGGCAAGAGTAACGAGAACGGATATGATCTTCATGGACGCGCTCCTTTTTTTTTACGGATATCTTTCACGGTCTTGCCGGGAACGATCTCAGGGGAATGGGTGACGACAATGCCGCCTTTTGCGAGCGAACCGTCGGATAGCATGGCGAAGGCCTTGTCCGCCAGGGCTGCTGCCGGCTGACGAACGGTCGTGAGGCCGAACATCGCTGTCTGTTCGGTATGTACGCCGTCGAACCCGCAGATGGAAAGCGATGCCGGTACGGATATGTTCCGGATAAAGCATGCGGACAGGAGATACATCGCGATATAGTCGCTGTAGGCGAAGATCGCCGTCGGTGCGTTCTTCGTGCGTCCGATCGATGTCAGGATACCGTCGATGAACGAGCGCTTCTTCCGTTCCGAATGGTATTGAAAGCTCGGTCGAGGTCCGAATGAAAAAACCAAACGCTCATCGAGCGGGATTCGATGCTCCGAGAGCGCCCGGCGGTATCCGGCAAATCTGCCCGTGTCGGAGGCAAGGTTCTCTCCGATGAAAGCGATGCGGCGATGCCCCTGCGCGATGAGGTGCGATGCAGCTCTATACCCGCCTGACTCAAGGTCGGTGAGAAAGAGATTGGCCTTTTCACTGAGCCCGGGAATCCTGTTGAAGAAGATGAAGCGTTCCATCTGACGGTTCACGAGACGCTTCACCAGATCGGAGTGCATGCCGCGCGTGACAATGATCGATTCTGGCGTGGCGAGGAGCCGCCTGAGGAGCGCAGCCTCTCCCGTACGCGGATCTGCAAGGTGAATATCGGAATCAAAACCATGGCGATGTGCCGCTGCCGCTGCCGCGGATGCAAAAAAAGGATAGAACGGATTGATGACATCGGGTATTATTATCTCGATGCGCTGCGTCTTCGTTGTACGCGCTGCCACATAGGTCCCGCTCCCATGACGTGTCTCAAGAACCCCCTCACGTATGAGGTCATGGACCGCGCGCGTAAGCGTTGACTGCGTAACGCCGAAATCTCTGATGAGCGATGCCTGCGCGGGCACACGCTGTCCCGGGCGGTATTTCCCTGCGGCAATATCGGCTTTGATGCTGTCCTTGATGCGTACGAAACGCGGGGTGGTATCGGTCATCTGGTCCTCAGTGAAGCGATTGAACCGGTGCACCGGTGTACTTTAATTATACTACATATCGTGAAGGGCTGTCAAGGGCGGAAAAAAGCCCCGGGATGACGGCCCGGGGCTCTCCTGTTCGCAGATCGAACGCTCAGCGCTTCACCCTGAGGATCTTCGTCTGCACTTCCCCGCCGTTCAGGTGATAGATGAGCGGCTCGGGGCGGTCGGTACCCTGCACGAATTTCGGACGTGCGGCCCACGGGGTCACCGAGAGCACATTCGCCATGTCCATCCAGTACTGCAGGCGCGATACCTTGAGATCCCACGTCATATGGAAATGGTTCGCCGGCGCATATTGCTTGTATTCCGCCATATCGGCATATTTCGGAACGACATAGGTGTGCGGCCACGTATTGTTCGAGGTGTCATACACTTTCTGTGAGAGTTTATCAGGCAGTGCAACTGTTTCTGCTTCGTCCCAGAAGAACGAGAAGAGGCCGGTGAGCGATGAATATGCCATGCGCCCGGCGATGCCCGTGATGCCCCCGGGGGACACGAAGAATACACTGTTGCCCATGCCGGGAAAATAGCCCTCATCAGCGAGCGGGAAGCGTACGCCTTTCATTATCTCTTCGACAGAGGCGCCGGCCTTTGCCGCCCAGTTGAACGATGCGCTGCCGGAATTATCGCCGTCGACGATGCCTTTTTTCGCCCAGAGCTCATTGCCGTATTTGATGCCCAGTTCATCGGCCGCTTTCTTTATCTCCCACGGTTCCCACACTTTGCGGAAGTCCATGAAGAGCGGCGGATTGCCGCCGGAAAGCCATGTCGAGAAGAGCATGGTAAGAATGCCCTGCACATCGGCCTCGGTGCCGAACGGAAGCGCGCTCTTCGGGCCATTATGATCGAACGTCGAATTGAAGAGCGATTCCATGATGTCGGCGACGGGGAGGGGAATGCCTCGTTTATCGCTGCCCCATTCGAGCTGGCTCATGAAGCCGCCCCCGACAGCGTTCAATTCCTTCATCACATCGCGGCAGATGAGATACATCGCGAGGGCTTGCGAGAATCGCTCTTCGTCCTTTGCATCGCGAAGCTCCACTTTCTCCTTGCCGAACGAGAGTATCCACTTTTTAAGGTCGTTGAGCTCGCTTTCCTTGTACGCTTTTTTAGAAAGCATATCGGCGATGAGTTTCATATCAAGTCGTGTTATCTCAAGTCCGAAGGTGTTCCTCGTGGGGAGCACGTGCGCGAGGGCCGTTTCCATTCCCATTGAGTCGTGCCCGAAAACGACGACGCGTCGCCCCTTGATGCCCTGATAGGTGACCGCAGCATAGCACCAGTCAACAAGCGCTTCTGCTGTTGCGTCGGTCATTACCGGGTTCGCTCCCGTATCCGCCCATGTCCCGACGTTGATATGGATAAGTCTGCCGTATTGGCTTACTGCCCCGGCGGCAGCATGCACGTATACAACGCCCGGTTTGGGACCGCTGTTGCCGCAGGTGAGATTGATCGGTGTGTCCGTAGGGAATTGCGAGAGGAGCGATATGAGCGTAAGCTGCGGGAAAGCCCAGGTGTCCGGCACGGCTACCAGTACATTGACGCCGCTGTCCTTGAACATGCGCGCGACCTGATCGGCCTGCTTCTCGCCGTCAATAAGGAGGTCGGTATAAACGACACGGACATCGGTGCCGTCGGGCATTTTTACTTTCGCGGCGATGATGTCGGCGGCCATCTTCACGATGTTGACGCAGCGTTTGCGCGATGCATCGTCGATACGAGGGTCGCTCGTAGCGAATACACCGATAACGGGCTTGCTGGAATCACTTTTTGCGGATGTTTTCAACTGCTCTGCTGTCGCCATGTCTTACTCCCTGGAAAATGCTATGATATGACCGAGATTGTACAGTAGACTATATGAAATTCAACTGCCTTTGTACACCGCTGGGATTGACATTTACGTGTACTATATTGGCTTTTTATGCGGAGTGAGGAACGCTGTTATTCCTGCATTGATGTACTGTGCTGAAAGGCTTTCCGCGGCCGCCTTGAGCTCCCGCGGAATAGTGCTTCTGACGTCCTTGGTATATCGGCTTGTGGGCAGGTACACGCCCAGAGCGCAGGCGACCGTACGGTCGGCACCGAACACGGGGGATGCGAACCCCATGGTCTCTCCCTGATGGATGATGGATATGCCTTTGCGTCGTATCGATGCAAGCGCTGCATGAAGGCCGCTTCTTGTGACAGCGTTCCTCCATTCCTCCGCTTTCGGAAGACCCTGTCGTTCGATGAATTCCCTGAGAGCAGGCGCCGACATATAGGCAAGGAAAACCCGTCCTGTGGTGAATGCATATGCCGATTCGGTGCGTGACATGTTCATGTTCACGGTCACTTCTCGGATGCATTGTGCTTCGGCTATTACCCGCCGATCGCCGTTCTCAAGCACGGCAGCGACGACGGATTCGCGAAGCGTTCCCGAAAGCCCGGTCATCGCATCACGCAGGAGCGGCATGGCCGCGGCACCATGGTAGGCCGAAACAAGCCTCGCGCATCGGTTCCCGAGCGAATACCGCCCCGCATCGTTCTTCGCAAGATAGCCGAGGTCCTTGAGGGTTTTCAGTATGTTCGCAGTCGTGTTCTTCGGGAGATCTGCGGCGAGGGCGATATCCCTGAGCGGTGAACTCCCGCATTGGCCGATATGCTCTATGATGCCGAACGCCCGCCCGAGAACTTGTATCATGCTGCGCTCCGATAGTGTCCCATGGGTTCAGTATATGCGCCCTTGTCGCGGCGTCAAGAGAGTATACAATAATAATGAATACAATAATAATGTATACATCGTCTTGACAGCGGTTTGCGATACTGCTATACTGGAAGGGAGTTGCAGGGATCGGTTCAATAATATTGTATCGATACAATTGACAATATTGCCCGAATGGTCTATACTGTAAGCGTAACGACACGATCAATTGTGGAGTGCATGTATGCAGCGTATCCTTTTTATCATGGCGGCAGTGTCGCTCTGCTTCGGCATGCCGTCATATGATGACGTCCTCCTCGTTATTCGCGAGGGTGACAGTGTTTCCGCCGCGGCAGGGGCCTACTTCAAAAGCCAGCGTGCCATACCGGACCGCAATGTCGTAACGCTCCCCATGCCCATCGTTGATACTACCTACAGCACGTATTCGACGAAGGCGTCGCGGGAAGCGCTCGTGACGGGCATTGCGAGCTATATGAGCGTGAACGGCTTGTCAGATACCATCAATTACATCGTTCTCAGCGCCGGTTTCCCCAAGACGACGCGCGATGCCGACAGCGGGACGTCCGAATGCCTGCTCGATGTATATCTGATGAAGAGGCTTTCCGGCAGCGCATCATTCATAAGCAATAACCCGTATGCGTTCGTGAAAACGGCGAACTACAACGAGCGTTCACAGATAGCCTTCTCGAAGCAGAAATACGGATACTATATCGTAAGCCGCATCGACGGCCCGGGGCTCGTGCAGATAAAAAAGCTCATCGATAATGCCGGTGCATCCGCGTATGATCAGTATAAGACCGGCGTGAACTATGTATTCGAGGAAGCGTACGCAAGCGCTGTCGATATCCCGGGAATCAAGGCCGAGATTGAAGCGCGCGGGGGAACGGTCTCCTTCTATGATCGTGCGGTGAACGGTGCCATCCATGGCCTTTCCGACATAAGCTTCCTGCATCTTGACTGGGTCATGGGTGCTTCCGGTTCGTTCGACTGCCGGGATGAATGCCAGACATTCCCGAATATATTCAAGCGAATATCGTTCAAGCCGGGAGCGGTAGCATCGTGCTTCCGCTCGTTTCCGATGGCGTCATTCAATCGGAAGTACGGTGGTCTTAATGCATATCTTGGCGGCAGTGTGACATCATTCCTTGCATCCGATGGGGCGGATCTCGCGCTCCGGCACCAGAACGGCATAGCGCTCAATACTGTGGAAAACAATCTCTGGTGCGCTGTCGGCTTCAATCCGTTCTTCATCACACCGAATTCCGCCGGCGATATACCCAGGGATGAGAGCGAGAATTTCCGCGGCAACGGGGTTGTCGTGTACGATAAGAGCGGGAATCGTACGGCGCATTATACGACGGCGAACACCGGCGGAGCGCTCCTGTCGGATAATGTCTACTTCGTGAAGTACGACCCGTACAACAATCGTGTCTGGGCCGCCACCTACCGCGGGCTGTGTTATTTTGACTGCGTATCACGTACGTGGAAGACCATGGGTGCCGTGAATGTGACATGGTCGGCAAGCCGCGCGCAGATCTACGATATCTATATCGATCCCACGACCGCCGGGCAGCTCATCTACTTCACCTTCAGCCCGGGCCTTTCAGGATTTGCCCTCAATCCGACCGCTTCCCCATGGAGTTTTCTCGGCGAGTATCGGATCACCGACAATACGGTGCGTTACATCGACCTCGGGCTTGCAACGCGCCGGAATATCAGGGCGACAAAGACGGCATCGGACGTGATATGGGCGTCAGTGTTCGACGGTACCGTGTCACGTGTGGTGCAATACAATACCGCGACGAGCACGAAGACGTTCGATCTGGCGCTCAGCAATGTCTATGGTACGAATTTCGGGCGGGGCAACAATGACTGTCTCTATAACATAGCCTCGGCTGTCGTCAACGGGACGAACACGGTATATGTGCCGGTGAGCGCATCGACGCTCGCGGTACCGAACACCGTGTTCAACGGGATACTTGAATTGAGTGAAGGCGCGGGCGTATCATACCGCGTACTCGGCATGACCAACGGCTACAAATGCGACGGGAGCGCGGCCTATACCGACCGGGCGTTCAAGGTATTTCTCGATCCGCGTCTACCCGGAACGGTATATCTCCTCGTGCGGCGCTATTACTACAAGTCGGATGTCGCGAAATTCATGCAATTCGATGCTGCAAACCCGACGGGCGTTGAGCTCAAGGACGGGAGCATGCCGATAGGTTTTGCTGTGAACGATGCTGCTGTGGATAATGCGGTGAGCGGGAAGATATGGTTCGTGCGCTCCTACACCGGCGGCGGTGAGCAGGAGATACTGCCGGATTTTTTCGACAGCGGCCTCACTTCGGGTATCGGCGGGACATCGCATGATACGTTCTATTATGACGGTGTAAGTTCGTTCCCGGGACCGGCGGATAAGGGCACGATATCCACATCCAGTGCCGAATACAAACGGTACAGCGCGACCACCGCTGCGCTCGGTTCGCTTGCACCGCAAGCAATGCGCATGCTCGACGGCTATTCCATCGCCGAGGCAAGGTTCGGATCGCTCCTGACCTATCCGATACAGGGCGGCGGCGGGTATGAAGGACATCAATTCATCATGGACCCGAAATCGACGCCGTATGCCCCGCGTGTCGATCTCGCTTCGATAGAGAATACCATGACCTATGGAGGGGGCGTATGCCGCGTTGCCGCGAAGCTCCTTTCGCCGATGGCGAACCCCGCACTGCGTACGTTCATCGCATCGACGATACATTCTGCGACGGTAGTGCTGAAGAATGACAGCGGTGTCGCCATTACGCCGTCATCGATCGATTATATCCCTGCCGAGAACAAGATCGTGTTCTCAACAGCGGAAGCGCTCGCGAGCGGGACTTATCATCTTACCCTGCGCTGCGGCGTGAACGGCATCAAGAACGCGATGGGGGCAGCGCTCGTGAACACGCGTCCTCATGAGCATACGGATGAGATAACCATCGACTATAGCTATGTCGCGCCGGACATTACACCGCCGGTAGTGAGCGGTGCGCCGGACAGCTGCACGACGAATTGCTCGTTCACCATCATGCTCACCGTGGATAAAGAGTTCGGCTATTGGACGACGAATTCCGCAGCCGGCCCGTTCACCCGTTTCGGCACAGCCGGTGCTTCCGTTCCGATCCCCACGAATATGACGCTCTGGTATTACGGCCGCGATGCGCTCGGCAATAACAGCGTGACCAATTCCCGAACCTATATCGTCGACAGATCGCCCATGCCGATAGCGCTCACATCAGTCGCCGCTGATGTCATGCCGCTTCGGAACTTGGTGCGGATGCGATATGCGCTTTCAAATGCCGGTGTTACGGCGGCAATGACATTCGATATCACTCCTGCCGGCAGCAACCAGTTCACGGCGCTCCCCGGTACGATCTCGGGTGCGGTCGTGCACACCGCCGGAGGGACGTTCATCAATGATTGGAAAATACCCGTCGGCTTCGATACGAAACGCATCTATGATCTGCGAGTTACGGCGACTGCGGGCGGCAGGTCCTCTGCAAGTATCGTTCGTCTTGACCTCTCGCGCCTTTTCGCGGTCTCTTCATCGCTCGATAATGCACTCGCCATCGGCAGTCCCTACCGCGGCGGCGAAGGGATCACCTTCGTCAATCTTACCGATGATGCATCGGTAGCGATATTCTCCCTTTCGGGCAAGAAACTCGCGCAATTGCCCGCAGCGAACGACGGGAGCGGCAGCGTGCTCTGGCAGGTGCGTACCGACAGCGGCACGTCGGTGGCGCCGGGGATATACCTCTGCTGCATCAAATCCCGTGCGGGCACGAAGATCATGAAGGTGATGGTCGCGCGTTAGGCGCTTTCTCGGATGATAAGACGCGGGGTAAGTGTGATATCCGATCGTTCCGGCTCGCGTCCCGCCAGTCTGTCGTCGATGATGGAGAGCGCTTTTGCGGCCATCGTATCCATACCGTAATCGATGGTGGTGAGCGACGGGGTGAGACACGCGGCGATATCAAGATCGTCGCAGCCGATGAGGCGAATATCCTCGGGCACGCGTATGCCGTTCTTCAGGCAATGACGAAGTACACCGGCAGCATAGATATCGTGGAACGCGAACACGCCATCGATGGTCTTTATCTGCTCTTTTGCCCGTGCGAACGCACGCATGCCTTCTTCAACGGTATTCTGTTCCGCAATCGATACGAAGCGCCGGCGGCTCATATCGATGCCGGCTTTCTCTGCTGCGGAGGAGAAACCCTCGCGTCGCTCGTCGATGCGCGAGAGCACGCTGCTTCCGATGTAAACGAGGTTGCGCGAGCCTTTGGCGATAAGGTGTTCGGCAGCGATGACCCCGGCACGATGATTGTCCGGTACGACATATGCGCAATCGGCGTCGGCAAATCGCCTGATGACGTTCACTACCGGTATACCCCGCTTGTCTATCGCCGCAAAATGGCGGTGATTGAC
Organism: Spirochaetota bacterium; assembly: GCA_038043445.1. Lineage (NCBI taxonomy): Bacteria > Pseudomonadati > Spirochaetota > Spirochaetota bacterium. Next base: position 18,408 of record JBBTBY010000072.1, on the reverse strand, counting down.
ACCCGCGGGTTCGGGGAGCAGCATAATGGCCTTTGCCCCTGCGGCCTGGAGCGCATCGGCGGCTTCCCGCTCACGAATGGGGTCGAATCCTGAGACCTTGGTGATGATGTTGAACGCATGTTCGTCCTTGGCCGATGTGAGCGCTTCGAGGAAGCGGCTTAAGAACGGATTGTCCGCTTCGGTGAGTATGAGCCCGATGGCGACCGTACGCCGCCCCCCGATGTCGCGTACATAAATGCCGCTGCCGTGGCGAAGTTCTATGATACCCTCGCGGGCAAGTTCCTTGAGCGCGCTTGCGACGGTGTTCTGGCTCACCTTGTGTTTTGCCATGATATCGCGGACACCGGGGATACGTGTGCCCGGCGCTCTTTTTTTTGCGGCAATGTCGGCGACTATCTTCTGCTTCAATGCGGAATATTTCAGCATGGCAACAGTATATATCGGAATGGCGGGAGGTAAAGCATCCTGCGGTATTACGGCTGCGAACGGCCTTTTTTGTACTCGGTCGGTGCTGCGCCGGTGAGCTGCTTGAACGTTCGAGAGAAATGGAATTCGTCGTAGAATCCGAACATCGATGCGACGACGCGGACCGGCGTACCCGGTGCATGGGCGAACACCGATGCGGCCATGCGGACCTTGTGTGCGACCGCGAACTGATGTATCGATCGTTTCATGCGCTTCCTGAACTGCATGGTAAGCGTACGCCGGTTCATCCCCACCGCTTTCGCGAGCGCATCGATGGAATAGTTCTTTGCAGGGTTCATCTCGATGAGATTAACGATGTAGTCGATGGCGTTGGCGGCGGGGTCGTGAGCCGTATGCGCGAGCGCGGAGAGCTCGAGCATGAGCTCGGAAAAAAGCACACGTGAACGCATCCTGTTCGTTGCGGATGACGACCAGTAGTTCTGAACGATGCCCTCGAAGAGCGAAATGACCCGCGGGTCACCGCCCGTACGTATCACCGTCGGCAGGTACAGGGCGCTGTCGGTGTTCCTGCCGACGGCAGCGGTACGTATGAATGCATCGTCGCGTTCCGGATAGGCGTGCACCCACATCGTCCGTGTACCGTATTCACAGCCGCGTTCGCCGTAGTGACGGCGTCCGGCGAAGAGGAATATCGCATCGCCGGGCCCGAGCATGAAGCGCTCGTTCTCCTCGCATATCTCCCAGCCGCCGGCGACGATAAGGACGATATCATGAGCCGGCATGACGCGGTCCGGATGGAGGTACGGCTCCTTGAAGAATGAATAGTTCGCCGTTTGAAGCCTGCGGCATTTCTCGATAGAGAGGCGTATCATGCCCATATTCCCGATTATACATGTCATTTCCCACCTGTCAATTTCCCATCGATGCCGGCATGCGTATCTTCTCTTCAAGACAACAAGGAGCCATGCCATGAAAAAGAGATCGAATATCGCGGTGATAGGACTTCGATTCGGCGGCAGTTTCCCGCTGATATATCGTGACCATCCGGACGTCGGCAGTGTTGCGGTATGCGATTCTGACGAGGCGACGCTCACCTCGTATGCCGACAGATACGGCATTACGGAGCGCTTCCGCGATGTGAGGGACGTGCTCGCTTCTGACGATATCGATGCGGTGCATATCGTTACCGGCATTCCGAACCACGCCGAGCTTTCCCTCGCGGTGCTCAATGCGGGGAAGCATTGTGCGTGCACCGTCCCGATGGCGACATCCATCAGCGATATGAAGGAGATAGTGAAGGCGGAGCGCCGGAACAGAAGGAACTACATGATGATGGAAACGGCGGTATATACCTATCAGTTCCTCTTTGCCCGGGATATGCACGCTCGCGGCGAGTTCGGCAGGATACAGCTCCTTCGCGGTGCGCATTATCAGGATATGGAGCATTGGCCGCCGTATTGGATGGGGCTGCCCCCCCTGTGGTATGCGACGCATGCCGTTGCACCCCTTCTTGCGCTTGAGTGTGTGCGCGCGACTAAGGTGCATTGCTTCGGCACCGGCGTCATGCGCGATGAGCTCACAACGCAGTACGGTAATCCGTTCCCCGCTGAAACCGCTCTCTTCCGGCTCTCGAACGGCATTGCCGCCGAAGTGACGCGTTCGCTGTTCCAGACAGCGCACGAATATCTTGAATGCTTCCATGTGTACGGAGAGAAGCACTCGTTCGAATGGCACACGGAACACGAGATGCCCCTCGTGACCACGATGAAGCCCTCGTCCGGAGGCAAACGGGGCAATGAGATCGTGTGCGAACGGGTAGAGCCGAAGGACAAAAGGGAGTTGCTGCCGGAAGCGATACGCACATATACGGAGGTTCATATCATCCCCGATCCGAAGAACCCGCATCAATCGATAAAACAGGGCGGCGGGCATCATGGGTCACATCCGCATCTTGTCCACGAATTCATTCGGAGCATCGTCGAGGAGCGTCCAAGCGCCATCGATTCTGTCACCGCGGCGAATTGGTCGGCTGCGGGTGTCTGTGCGCATGAGTCTGCTATGAATGACGGCAGGGGAGTGACGGTGCCGGATTTTTCGTAGCGACAGGAGCAGACCTGTGGTTATCGTTTCAGCACCGGCACCAGTGATGAAGAGATCGGCAAGGAGCGAAGGGTGCTGCTCGTAAGCATGATCATATCGCCTTTTCTCGCGATGTGATCGTGCAGCCAGGCGATGACAGGACGTGAATTCAGACAAGCCGCAAGCTCACGGAGATCGCCCTTCTGGCCGGGGCGGAATGTAATGTAGTACACATCGGATGCGGCATATATCCCATCGGTATAGGCGAATACCGGCCGGGCGCTGAGATAGGGACATACTATCGATGCTGTTGTGAAGAGCGAGCGTGTGCGCGGCCAATGCAGAGAATACCACGGTATCTTTCCCGTTCGGCATTCGCGTCGAGCCGACAGTATTTTCCGATAGCGCATCAGATGGCGCCGTATTGCGGGGTATCGTCCGATATCGATAGTCCTGTCGATGTAGAGAAGATGATAGCGCGGTGATGCTATCCCTTTCGGTCCGATGTCGGTGTTCTTGTGGAACGGTACGAGGAGGGCGCGTTCCTTCCGTGATATGGTCGTTGAGAATTCCCGATACTGCTCCTCATCAAAAACGAATATCGGTTCGCCGCGAAGCATACCTCCGCTCGCCATACGCCCTGTCACACGCTGGGGGTTCGGTACGATGCCTTGCCGAATTTCGCAGATATCGCCGAGTGTAACGGTACCGCGTTCGGTCCTTGCGGGTTTTCGGGTGAATACCCATGAGCCCGTCATCGTGCGCTGCTCCGGTCCGGTGAATATTGAGATCGATCCGTCCTCGAATTCCGTGCTGTTCATGTGCGCGCGATATGCCGAGAGCATCGCCTCGCGGGTGCGGTCTTTCAGGAGAACGATGCGCGGGCGGTTCGCATCGCATGCGCTGCTGTCGTCCGTCCTCACCAGCGTGAACACGGCTGCGTGAACATTGGCCTGCGGGAACACGCCGGAACGCCCTTCGAAAATTATTATCTCGCGGAGCATCGATCGAGTGCGCACGAGTTCCCTGAGCCTGTCCGCGGATGCGGCGGTGAACCAGTACGTGCTCGTTACCGCCGTCAGCACGCCGCCCTCGGTCAGTGACTCGATACCAAGGGCGATGAACCAATAGAGATAATCCATGCGTGCACGATAATGCGTACGCCAGTGCGGATAGCGATTAAGGACATCATCGAACACCGCCTTGTTCCCCTTTTCGCCGAGATAGGGGGGGTTAAATACAGCGAGGTCCGCTTTGATCGACGATGGGTCGGCGGAAAGGGCGTCCGCATTCTGCATTCGAAGGTGTACTTCGGGGGCATGCATGCCGCGCCGTGTGAATTCAGCCGCGAACGGCATGAGGACGAGGAGGAGGTAAGAGCGCGCGATACGGAAGGCTCCCGGGTCTATCTCATAACCGTATGCCGAATCGATGACAGCGCGGTACTGTGCTGTCAGTTCGCTGTCCGAGAACGAGGGAATATCGCACGATGCGACGCGGCGCGCGAGCATGTCGATGAGAAAACCGCCGCAGCCGAACGCCGGGTCGAACATGGTGCCGTGCATGCCGCCGGCATATGCCAGCGCACGGCCGGTCATGAACGATATGATATCGTCCGGAGTATAGAATTGCCCTTTTTTTCTGCGCGTTTCGCGGTCTATCGACCGTTCGTACACGGATGCGAGCGCTCCGGCGGAGAGGGTGTTCCCGTCATCCGCAACACTACCTGAACCGCTTTCGGTGAAAAGATCGAACTGCCCCGCATCGAATCCATACGCTGTATGGATGATGCGTTCTGCATCGACAGCCTGCGGAGCATCATTGCCAATGATGCCGCATGAACCCCAGCGGCGTATTATCTCGGTACGAAAGCGATCGGCAGCGGAGCGGGAATGCACTAGCTTCTTTTGTTGAATTTATTCATCGCCGCGACCGGCGTCTGGAACATGCACATCCTGATAGCATCGATGATGTCGTCGGAGATACCGCGCAACAGCTCCCGCTCGGTCTTCGTGAACGGTGAGAGCACATGATCGGCGACATCGACGCCCTTGCGCGGGCGGCCGATACCGATGCGAATGCGCGTGAACTCCGGGCTCTTGAGCGATTCGACTATCGATTTTATCCCGTTGTGCCCGCCGTCGCTCCCGCCGACACGCACCTTGAACGATCCGAGCGGCAGGTCCATATCGTCATAGATGGCGATGACGTCCTTCACCGATATTTTCATGAAGCTCGCCATGTAGAGTGCGGCCTCCCCGGACAGGTTCATGAACGTGAGCGGTTTGAGGAGCAGGAAATCGACGCCGCTTGATTTGCCCCTGCCGAATATGGTCTTCTTTTTCCGGATATCGAGCTTTACACCGAGCTCTTTCGCGAGCCGGTCTATCATGATGAACCCGATATTGTGCCGGTGCATCGCATAATATTCGCCGGGGTTGCCGAGCCCTAGTACCAGTTTCATTCAGTGCCTTTCGCGTTCGTGGTAAGACGTGCGCACAGTATGCTGATGCACGCGCTACTTCTTCGCCTTGGCATCCTTGGGAGCGTCCTTCGCAGCGCCTGCCTTGGGTGCTTCCTTTGCCGCACCGGCCTTGGGAGCGTCCTTCGCGCCTGCCTTGGCATCCTTGGCGCCTTCTGCCGGGGCTGCCGCGCCTTCTGCCGCCGCACCTTCTGCGGGCGCTGCGCCTTCTGCGGCGCCTTCCGCCGCTGCCGCTGCGACCGGTTTGACCTCTTCGAATTTCGCCGGGGCAACAATGGAACAGAGCACCTTGCCGCCGTCATCAGCGAGTGCAACGCCTTCGGGGAGCTTGAGATCGCGCAGGTGGAGCGAATCGCCCATGCCGAGGGGACTGACGTCCATTTCGATGGCATGCGGGATATTGCCCGGGAGACATTTGATGTACACGGTATACTGCGAATGCTCAAGGACGCCGCCCTCGGCGATACCTGCCGGGGTGCCGTTGAGCTTCACCGGAACGTGCGTGCGAAGTTTCTTCTTCGAATCCACCTCGAGAAAATCGACATGGGTGACATGGCGCTTGATCGGATCGATGGAATAATCCTTCACGAGCACTTTCCGTGCCGTGCCTTCGCCTTCGATGGTGATATCCACGAGGGTGTGCTCGCCGGCTGCGCTGAAGACCTTTTCGAATGCCGCCAGTTTGATGGCGATCATGGTGTTCTCTTTGCCGTACATGACGGACGGGATGAAGCCCGTCTGTCTGAGCTTGTTCGTGGTGCTTTTACGCGCGTTCTCGCGCTTGATGGCGGTGAGTGATAGTTGTTCCATTGCTGTTACCTCGCTTCTTATTCGATAAACAAAGAGCTCACCGATTCTTCCTTGTGTATGCGCCGAATTCCTTCGGCGAGCAAGGTGGAAACGGAAAGCACTTCGAATTTCTTGTACTTCTCTATCTCGCGGTTCTGTATGCTGTCGGTGACAAGGACCTTGTCGACCAGACTGTTCTCAAGGCGCGAAAGCGCATCGCGCGAGAACACGCCGTGCGTTGCGACCACATAGATATTGCGCATGCCGGCCTTCTTGAGCGCCTCGGCCGCTTTCACGATGGTGCCGCCGGTGTCGATGATGTCGTCGATAAGCACGCCGTCCTTGCCCGACACATCGCCGATGATGTTCATCACTTCGCTCTCGTTCGCTTTCTGACGGCGCTTGTCGATGATGGCGATATCGAGGTTCAGGTGTGACGCGAAGTTGCGCGCGCGTACCACGCCGCCGATGTCGGGCGAGACCACGATCATGTTCGAATGATCGAGCTGTTTGAAGCGCTTGGTGAAGACCGAGACCGCCGTGAGGTGGTCGACCGGTATGTCGAAATAGCCCTGCAGCTGCGCGGTATGCAGATCGAGCGCGAGCACGCGATCGACGCCGGTCGTGGTAAGGAGGTTCGCCACGAGCTTGGCGCTTATGGAAACGCGCGGTGCATGCTTCCTGTCCTGGCGGGAATAGCCGTAGTAGGGAACGACCGCGGTTATCCGTTTTGCGGAGGCGCGGCGGAGCGCATCGATGATGATATAGAGTTCCATGAGATGTTCGTTCGCCGGATTGGATGCGGATTGTATGACATACGCATCTTTGTTGCGGACGCTCTCTTTTATCTGCACGAAGATCTCGTTGTCCGCGAAACGCGTCAGTTCCATCTCTCCGACCGAGAGATCAAGACCCTTCGCTATCTTTTCCGCGAGCGGACGATTGGACGATCCGCTGAAAACAAGTATGTCATAGTGAAGCATGCGCGTTCCTATTCTCACGTCCGTACGTTCCGGACGAGCGGCCCTCGGCGGCGGCCGGCTGTTGGGGTGGTAGGATTCGAACCCACGAATGACAGGACCAAAACCTGCTGTCTTACCACTTGACGACACCCCATCGAAACGAACCAAAAGGGTGCGAGGAATATATAGTAAAATACAGGATTTGTCAAGGGGAAAAAGCGCAAAAAAGCGGGTGATGTACGGCCGGGGCTGAGGCGTTTGACATTGACCGGGAGCTCTGGTATAGTTGCACGATGGCGATGGAAATACCGAGACTTACGGTGCCGTTCGACGAGTTCCCCCTGCGCATCGTCGAAAAGCGGCATGCCGCGGAAAGCACGCCCCCGGCGCACGTACATGACTGCAAAGAGCTTCTCTATATCGTCGAGGGGAGCGGGGCTATTGCTATCGGCGAGAATGAATTCCCGATAATCCGTGCCGATTGCATCGTTCTCAGGGAAAATGAGACGCATCGTATCATCGATTCCCCCGAACGACCCATCCATCTCTATGCCATCTATTATGCGGACACGCTCTGGACGAAGAGCGAACAGGATGCGTTCTTTCCCCTGTTCGATGCGCTTTCACCCGCCGACCGAGTCATTTCCACCTCGGCAAGCCCGTTCCTCGCGCGTACCGGATCGCTCATCAAGGATATGCTTTTCGAGCAGGCAAATACGTCGGGCGACAGGCCGCTCATAGCGAAGGCATATCTCTCCGAGCTTATCGTCGGCATTCTCCGCCATGTCCGTGCCGCGGGCGATGGTGCAGGCAGTTCGGGGATGTCGCCTACCGAGCGGAAAGTGCAGACCCTCGCGGAGTTCCTCTCTCGCTACTGTCATCGACGCAATTCCATAGAGGCGATGGCCGCGCTCGTACCCCTCGGTAAGCGCCAATTCAGCCGTATCTTCTATAAAGTGACGGGGAAGAATTTCAAGGAATATCTCAACCACGCGCGCATTGAGAAAGCAAAGGTCACGCTGTCGACGGGCGCGGATATCGTCGCAGCCTGTTTCGAGGCCGGTTTCGAGGACGTGTCGTACTTTTACAAGGTATTCAAGAAAGAGACGGGGCTTACCCCGCGGGAATACATCCTCTCCGCCGGTGTCAGAGCGGTAAAACGATAAGCGAACGCGCGAGTGCGTCCACACCGATGCCGACAAGGCTCCCGAATATCGCTCCGCCGATGACATCGAGCGGGTAATGTACGCGCACGATGACACGCGATAATGCCACGAGGATCGCAAAAACGATTATCCCGGCGATGAGCGCGGGGTGTATGGGGCCTGCGGTGAATATCATTGAAAAAGCGAACATGGTATGTCCGGAAGGGAATGAGTACTTGTCCGGCGGTTTCATATGCGGGTCGCGGTCGGTGTGCCGCTCGAACGGGCGCGTCCGATGCACGGTGTTCTTGATGAGCACGAAGACCAGTATGCAGAGCAATCCTCCGGAAAGCCCGCGGAGAAAATAGTACGTTGCCGATTCGACGCCGAACACATAGAACGAGAGCCCGAGCAGTACCCCGGCATAGCCGTCGCCCAGGCGTGATATCGCCTTCATGATGCGTATCATCCATTGCGGCCAGCGGGGCGTGGTGAGCATGCGGTAGAGGTAATTGTCAAGCCGTATGATGAACGGCGCGTCCTCCAGGTTGAGGCCGTAGAGGGCGCGGCGCATGGTGAGCCGCTTTGTGCGCTTTTTTGTTCGGCGGCGGTGTGCGCGCACGGCAGAACTCATTCGCCCGGCATCCGCATCGACTTTTTTTTCTGTGTGAATTCAGTGAGTACGCGGGATGTCTCACGGTTCACATATGCGGTGAGCACCTGACGGTCGGTATCATTGAGCGAGAGGAATTCGATGCCGATCTTCCCGCCGCGGACATGGCGTACCTTGCTCGTGAGAGAGAAATCTCCCATGTTGGGTATCTTGAAGATGAGCGTGAGCACATCGCCTTCGGTGAAGAACTGCTGCACCTTGAGCGAGGCGCCCGTCATCGAGAGATCGGTGACAAGGCATATCGACTTGGCGTTCGCGAAATCGTAGGTCGCCTCGAAGGCTACGCGCACCCGTCCGCTTTTACGCTTGTTCTTCGACTGCACTCCGATGCGCGGCGTTTCTTCGCGTCTCATGTCCCACCTGAAAAAGCGATCATTACGTTCGGGCAGTATACACCGGCTTCATACCGGCGTCAATTGACGCATCGCGTTTCTATCGGCGGAATGATTATGTTTACCTCGGTCGGCGTTCGTGCCAAAGCCCGCCGTACCAGGCGGACATGCACCGATACCGTTTCGATACCGTATATCCGTCGATGCGCTCTTCATTCTCGCCCCTGCTGTCGGCGCCGTCGGCATCCTCGACGTGCTTGTAGGTGATCGCAACGTCGATAGGCGTCTTCATTTTGTATGGCGCATGGCCTTGCTTTCCGCGCACGGCGCGCATGGCCGCATCGCGTATGATGCCGCGTGTCGTTTCCTTCGGGAGGCAGAGCGCGCGATGACGGCCGAAACCTGTTTTCACAACGGCGGTCTCTATGTCGCCGAGGAAGCCTTTCGCTTCCGCGCACACTTTATCGTCGCCGCTTACAAGCGTTACCGGCACGCCGCATTCACCGGCAATGGCCGCATCGATGGCCACTTCCCCGATGGGCGTTCCGTTGGCGGTCACGCGATGCCAATGTGCGGATGTCATCGTATGCTCGCAGACGGCGGCATACGTACCTGCCATGGCGTGATAGCCGAGAAGGAACATCATGGAGAATGAATCGTCGAGGAGGGGGAATCGCGGGTTCTGGCCCGGCAAGCCCCATATGAGCTTCATCGCAGGGTGTATCTGATCGAAGATGAAATTGAACGAACCGCTGTGGCAGTCGACGACGATGACTTCAGTGGCGCCGCCCGCGACTGCGCCCTCGACGGCGGCGTTCACATCGCTCATGATGAGCGGACGTGACTCATTGTACTGCGGTGTTCCCGTTTCCACGAATTTGCGCGCGGTCACTCCGGTTATCCCTTCCATGTCAACGGAGATGTAGACTTTCATAGTGACTTCCTTGTTTTAATGAAGGCTATCATGCCGACACCGAGCAGGAACATCGGGAACGAGTAGGCCATGCCTGCGGTTAACCATCCGAGCCGCCATTCATTCGGATCGCGTACGAATTCGACGAGGAAGCGGAACAGCCCGTAGAAGGTGATATAGAGCCAGAACACGATGCCGCGGCGAAGCTTCATTTTCGAGGCAATAAAGAGTATCATGAAGAGGAGTATGCCCTCAAGGAACGCCTCATAGAGCTGCGATGGATGGCGCGGCTGCGTGAAAGGCCGCATCTCAGCGGGAATAGCGAGCCATTGCTGGAATCCGCCGACAGCGTCGTAGCGGGGGAATTTCATGCCGAGGAAGAACGTCGTCTCGCGGCCGTAGAGCTCCGCATTGAGGAAATTCCCCATGCGCCCGAAGAAGAGCCCGAGCGGCACCGATACCGCCGCCGCATCGGCGATGGAGTAGAAATCGTATTTGAACGTACGCGCGAAGAGAATGACCGATGCGATCACACCGAGCATGCCGCCGTGATAGGACATGCCGTCGAAACCGAAATACGCGAACTGCCCCTCGCGGATATGGATGCCGATTATCTCCCAGGGGTAGAATATGAACGCATCGGGGTGATAGAAAATGAAAAAACCGAGCCGTGCACCCACGATGAGGCCGACGACAAGGAAGAAGAGGAGATCGTAGAGCCCGCCCTTATTCTCGAGCGGTATCGCAAGCGTTCCCTTTTTTATCCGTGCGCGGAGGAAATAATACGTGATGACCACCGCGACGAGATACATGACGCCGTACCAGCGTATGTTCCCAAGAAGCGGCCAGTCCGCGGGGAATACATGCGGTGATAGGAACGATGGATAATTCATTGCTGCCCCCGGTGTCCGTTTCTATTTTTCTGCGATGCAGTAAAGCGAATGATGCCCGCGCAGTATCATTTCATTGCCGACGACGGCCGCCGATGCCGAGAATTGATCGCTCAATGCATTGGTGCTTATGATGTGAAACGGTGCCTCGGCACGGAGCACGGCGGTGACGCCTTTGCGGCTCGTGATGTACACGCGTCCGTTCACGCCCACCGGCGAGGAATAGACGCCGCCCGGTATGTCTATCCTCTGTTTCACGGCAAGCGGCCTGCCGGTCTTCGTATCGATGACGGTGAGGAGCGCATCGTTCCACTTGAGGAAATAGAGGAGCCCGTTCATAAGGAGTGCCGACGGCACATAGGATGTGTCGTGCTTATACTGCCAGACGAAATTGGTGATATATCCGCGTGCGTCGGCGAGCGATATGGCAAGAAGCGAATTGCCGGTGAATCCGCTCATGAGATACACGGTCTTTCCGTCGGAGACCGGCGTGGGAATGGTGTTCATCGTCATGCCGCTCGCTTCCCAGACGATGTCGCCGTTCCCCATGGCATAGGTGCGTATCCGTTTCGATGCACTGACGACCGCTATTTCATCCCCGCCGAATTTCATGACAAGCGGAGTTGCCCACGATGATCTTTCATCGCGCTGTTTTTTCCATAGTTCGTCGCCGGTCTTCTTATCGAGCGCGGTCACCCACGACGGGCCTTCATTGTCCCAGACAATGATCAGCGCTTTCTCAGAAAGTGCCGGCGAACTCCCTTCGCCGAAGGAAAAGCGCATCTTCATCCTGCCGAATTCCTTTTTCCACAGCTGCTTCCCTTTCATGTCAAGGCAGTAAAGCCCCTGCGAACCGAAGAATGCGTATATGCGTTCGCCGTCACAGAGGGGCGATGCGGAGGCATAGCTTCCGTCGCTGTGCGTGCCCTCATGTGGTTTTGCTTCGCACACGGTATTCTCCCAGAGCGTCTTGCCGTTCGCACGGTCGACCGCAATGACAGTGAACTTTTTTATCTTGTTCCCGGCATCAGCGGCGGTAAGAACGATTATGGTGTTCCCCCACACGATGGGTGAGCCGTGACCCTTACCGGGTATCGGCGTTTTCCATTTTATGTTCTTTGTCTCGCTCCAGGTTATCGGCGGGTCGCCCTGCGCATAGCCGTTGGCGTCCGGGCCGCGCCATGCCGGCCAATTACCCGCAGCAGAAAGCAGGGTGATAGAGGCGATGATGAGCACGGCTGTTCTTGTGAGTGACATTGCTATTCCTTAAAACGGTTATTTTACGGCGATGTCTTTTACGACCATATCGCCGAATTGCGTCGTCGTGATGAGCTTGTCTTTCGGCGTCGATGTATCCTTCAATTCTGCGGTGCGATAGCCGGCATTGAGCACGGCAAAGAGCGCCTTCCATATCACATCCGATTCTTCGGTAAGTCCGAACGCCTTCTCGAGCATGAGCGCAATGCTCCCTATCATCGAGTACGGGTTGGCCATGTTCTTTCCCGCGATGTCCGGTGCCGAGCCGTGGGCCGGTTCCACATAGCACTTTTCCGGACCGACACATGCCGACGGCATGAGCCCGAGCGATCCGAGCACGCCGCCCGCCTGATCGGTGAGTATATCTCCCATCATATTCTCGAACAGCATGACGCCGTTGAACTGACCGGGGTTCTTCATGAGCTGATACGCCGCATTATCGACGAGGACGGATGCGTAGGGGACATCGGTATACTTTTTCCCGACTTCCTCGACGACCTCGTTCCAGAAACGCGATGTGGCGAGCACATTCGATTTATGGACATTGGTAAGCTTCACCTTCATACGGCGCGCCTCGTCATAGGCCACCTTCGCGATGGCGCGTACCTGTTCGTCGGTGTACATGCATTCGTCGAACGCGTATTTCATCCCGGTTTCCGTGCCCTCGGTCTTTTTCCCGAAATAGATGCCGCCGACAAGCTCGCGTATCATGAGAATATCGATACCGTTCCCGATGACCGACGGCTTTAGCGGCGAAAGCTCGGCAAGCGATGCGGGAAGTTTTACCGGCCGATAATTGGCGAACGTGTTGTAGCGTTTTCTGAGCGGCAGTATCGCGCCGATCTCCGGGCGTTTGTCCTGGGGTATCTTCTTCATATCCTCTACGGCGAGACCCACCGGCCCTTTGACGATGGCGTCCGCGTGGTCGCATATCCCTTTGGTCGCTTCGGGGAACGGATCGCCGTGTGAGAAATAGGCCGCCGCCCCGAACGGCGCTTCTTCGCGCGTAAACGTATGTCCGAAGCGTTTTTCTATCGCGGAGAGCGTTTTCAGCGCTTCGGTCATTATCTCGGGGCCTATGCCGTCCCCGGGGAGTATCGCTAATCGCTTTTTCATAGGTCGTCCTTTTCGTTCGCCCGATCGAGGGCGGTACAATTATAGGTAATTGGCGATAAAATGCAATCACAGCGCAGTTTCATCTTGACAAACCGTTCTGTTGGGGGTACAGTACGGCATTCGAACGATCGGTGGACATATGGATGTGCAGATAATATATATTTTCCGCTGGATGAAGAACGGGAGCCCCTTCTATCAGTTCGGCGAGCTCGTGAAGGTCGCGGAGAATAAATACATACCGAAGCCCCCGAACATGATACAGTCGCTGCCCAGTGCGCTCATGCTCGTGCAGCGGAAATATCAGAACATGAGCGTCGTCATGCTCACCATGGGTCTTACAGAGGCCGAATCAAAGCAGCTTACTGATTTTGTGAAGGGCGTGACCTTCATAAAAGCGGTCAAGGATGTGACGCGCCCGTACGGGAAACGCCTTGACGGCTCGCCCCTGCGCGTGTTCATCATCGGTAATGCGCGCGATGCCATCCGCGAGATAAAGAACGCCCTTGTCCGCGAGCATTTCGAGATAATGGGCTTGGGCAAGCTCGATGACCCGACGCTTCGGACCATATACCGCATGAACCGCAATCTCGATATGATACTGATCGAGGTGTCCGCTGCATCCATGCCGACCGATTTCATCGGGAAGATACGCGACCTCAACAAGACCATGATGATAGTGACGTTCTCTCCGGCAGGCGATGCCGTGCCGCCGCCGTCGCTCAATGTGAAGGGCCATTTCGCCCCGCCGTTCAACAAGGACTCCATTGCGGACAGCCTGCAGAAAATGGGCGACTATCGGCGATAGAATACGGACAGCTCGCGTACCGGGATGATAAGCGGCGCGAGCATGCGTTCTGCTTTTCCAAGTATCACGATGTTCGAATGCACATTTGTTGGTACCGATATCGTGTAATTCGTCTGCGACATCGACGGTATGAGGGCGATGAACGCGGACGGATGAGCGCCGCCATTCGAAAGTACGATGTTCTTCGCCCCGGACGAGCAATTCCAGACGGCAATATCGATGAAATTCGTATTGTATGTTTTCACGCGCGATGCGTTCGAACTGTATCGCGGATATACAGCAAGTATGATCTCATCCATGACCGCCGGTGATGCGGGCGCTGCTTTCGGCATGAGCAGAACTGCCCGCGTGCCATCCGCCAGTATCGCTCCGGTGTTCGATACGCCGATGTCGCTGCATACGGCGGTGACACTTCTTCCCTTGCCGCCGAGAGCGAGCGCCAGTTCGATCGCGCGTCGATCCCAGTGATGAGCCGGCGCATCGTATATGAATTCCCATGTATCGATCCCGCGATATGCCTTCGCTCTGTCATAGGCGAAGCGATAGTACGAGGCGATATCGTACTGTCCGTTCGTTTGGATGAATATCGGTACTGATTGCGCAATGCGAAGCGGCAGTTTCTTTGCAATGAAGGGGTGTGCGCGGTTCGATACATCGTCTGCTGTGTTCGTCGCGTCGAAGCGGATGCGTACCGCGGCGCGTATATGCGATGCGATGGCAATGATGTCTCCCGGTGAGGCGGCGTCCGCCGAAGCTACGGAGAGGAGATATGCGTTCGTCGCCGGATCTACCCGGGCGAACGGGATGGACAGCGGTGCATTCGAGCCTTCGGTAATGACGGCCGTATACCCCCCGATGGGGACATCCGGGATGCGAAGTTCGGAAGCGAAAAGCCATCCGCCGCAGGCGATCTCGTTGCTTTTCCGGTCCAGTATTCGATACATGAGCGGCCGCGGCGGGGCATATCCTCTCGGTGCGAACAGCGGCGCATTGGTGAATAATCCCATCGGGGCGGCACGGACACGAAGCGGCATAGATATGACCGTGAACGGTTCGCGCAGAATGGCGATGGCATCGACAGCGTCGGCCGACCCCGGGGAGGCATATACGTGAAGGGTGTGCGGTCCTCTGGTGAAATCTGCCAGCATGAGATGCTTCCAATCGCTCTGCACGGTTACGGATGATGCCGGTATCGAAGAACGCGCCGTCAGGTCAAGGGAGTAGTGCAGGGGTGAGGGTGCACGCGCATTCGTACCTGTGTTCCGTTCTGCGATGGAGATGAGATACTGACCACCCACCGTAATGGAAAATGAATAGCGGGCAAGCGATGTGTTGGTCGCATTATTCGCGTGCGCGGCATGGGGAGCCCATGATCGTCCGCCGTATGCGTTCGTGTCGGCGATGATGATGCCATTATCATTCTGGTCGAACGCTTCGCCTTCTATCCACACGGTATGCTGCGGGCGGTCCGGCGCGCGATGCATCCACGGCGGTATATCGCGTACGGTCTGCGCGAAGGAGATCCCGGCAAAAAGTATCCCGCTGATAAAAAATTTCATTTTTTGGAGCATTCGATTCATAGGATAATAGCGCAGGTGGGATTAAATCGCAATGAAGACTGCCGAAAGAATGAAGGTCATCTGCTGCTGCAGGTCCATGGATATAGTAGTGTCATCGGGGTGATGAAAACAAGGGGGCATGCCCTCTTGTCCCTTTTTTCGCGACGGTCCCAAAGGCGAATACATAGTGGCGGGTGAGTGAATTTTTTTGTAGGTGAAATATACTGATCGATTAACGCCGGATTAAGAGGGATAGACACGAATTGCACGAATAAACACGAATAATTCGTGGGAATTAGTGTAATTCGTGTCTGGCTAACCATAGCCATTTGCAATTATTTCGCTGCGTTACCACAATAGAAAGTCACACACTAGTGGCGGTGGGGGCTTCCAATTTTTTTTAAATATGCTATATTCCCCGACGGATGTAATGTGGATCGAAAGGGTTGTCGGTAGACTCGTTGGATATCGTTGCCTGCCGTAAGCCCATTTTTGATCGTCAAGAAAGGGGATGGCAGTGTATCGATATAACTGTATGTTTTTTATTGTTGTGCTGCTGGTGTCGGGGGGTATTGTTTTTCCCGGCGTTGTTATCAGCGAGGTATACCAGAAGACGAAATTCGACACGCATGACCAATGGGTCGAATTATATAATGATTCCAGCGTCCCCATCGAGATCGCGAATTATCGATTAAGCACGAATTGGTCGGCGACGGGATGCGAAAGGGTGATAATGCCGTGGAATGCCGGCGGCGGAGCGGCGCTCACCAATGCGAATGTCGCGGTCGATACGACGATAGTCCCCGCATATGGCTATGCGGTGATACTTGATAAGGACTATGCGAACGAGGAGCCGTTCGATATACCGCCGGGCAGCGCGAACACAATAGTGCTCACGGTGAACGGTACGACACTGGTCGAAGGCACGTTCTCGTCGGGCAAGTCCGTTGTCCTTAAGGATGCGGCGAATATCCCCGTTGACAGCGCGGGAACGCCGGGTGTAAGCGACGGTATTCCCGATTACGGCATCGTGAACGGCGTCAGCGCGGAGAGGATATCGATACATGCGCCGGATGCGGTATCGAATTGGGGGGCGTCGGTGTCCGCAAGCGGCCATACCATCGGAAGGGCGAATTCACTTTCATCGCTCTATCGGGGCGGATCGGCGATACGGCTGGCGCTGAACCCCTTCTCGGGAACGGCATCGGTGATAGGCATTCCTTTCGCGGTGGAGATTTTTGCGCTCACGCCAGCGGGCGGTATCGACGGTACATGCAATGTACGCGCAGCATTGTCCTTCTCGGAAATGATGGACATACAGTTCTATGGAGCGCTCATCGACTATGATAAGAGCGACAGGTCCATCTCGATGACGATGCGGAACGGGCGCAGCGGGGTATTCTACCTGCGGTCACGCCACGCCGGTACAAAGTCCGTACAGCTGTCGTCCGGTGCCGTCAATGGAACGGCGATGCTTTCCGTGAGCGAACTCTCCGGCGCCGGGGCGGGGAGGCTTTTCTTTTCGGAGATAATGTACGCGAACACCGGCAGCCCCGATTATGTTCGGATACTCACCGGCGCGCTGCTCCGGACGAAGGTGCGCTGGATAGAGCTCTTTAACAGCGGGAGTACGCCCATCGATCTCGGGGGCTCTATTCTGCAGAAGCGGTCGGAAAGTACGGCTTCATCGATATCCGAATATACCTTGCCCGCATGCAGCATACCGGCGGGGGGATACTGTATCATCGCTGAAAAGAAGGATGATTTCGCTGCCGTGTACGGCACTCCGTGTGCGCTCGCTGAAATCGACTTCGGCGGTCTTGCTCAGGAGCAGACGCTGGTGCTGCTTGATGCCGCAGGGCGACCCGTGGATGTCCTTGCGTATGATCTTGCTTCGTATATGTCGGATATCGTGCGCGCGGGTACGGTGAATGGGCGGGAGATGCAGATAGCCGATCGCAATTGCGTGTCCCTTGAGCGCAGGTCCTTCTCCCGGTCGTCGCTCATGAAGGAGAATTGGGCGAATGCACGAAGGACGATAGGGACGGCAACGTATCTTATCAAAGGGGTTGGCTCGGTCACCAATACGAACACGACGTTTCTCCTCGCAAGCCCCGGGGCGGTGAACAGTATTTCCGCATCGGGCGGCACGCCGCTTGCGGTAGCCATCGAGCGCAGGAAATATGTGTTCTCAAAGGCTCTCGGACCGCTCGGGATATCGTTCTCGGTCAATGCTCCATGCCAATGCGATGTAAAGGTCTTTACAAGGGCGGGGCGCTGTCTCGGGGCGCTCGGGACGAAGATACTTCCGGCTGTCGGGTCCCCGCACTCGATATACTTCGGCGGAGCGGTCGAGGGAAGAACGCTTCGGCCGGACCTCTATTTCATTCAGATATATGCCGTCGATACCGACGCGGGGATATCGGCGGGAACGCGGTACTATTTTGCGGTGAAGGACTGATGCGTATGAGATATCTGATGGCATTGATACTCTGTGTGAACGCGGCGCTTATCGGCTATGAATCCGTGCCGTTCGCAAGCGCGCGTGCCTCGTCGCTCGGCAATGCATCGGCAGCGCTTGTCGGCATCGGGATGAACCCCGCTGCGATAGGACCTGCCCGGGGAGTGAAAGCGACGGGGGCATATTATACGCCATATATGGAGGGCGATATCCTCTATTATGGGATCGCCGGCGTATGGGGTAATCCCTGGTCATCGTTCGCTGTATCGTATCGCTCGTATTCCCTCTCGTTCTTCTCTGAAATAAATGCGTCGGCTGTACATGCTTTCACTCCAATTCTCGATATCTCCGTCGGGTATGCCGTCGATTATCATCATGTCGTCATTGACGATGTTCAAAAGGATGCGCTCTCCTTAAGCATCGGTGCCCTGTGGCACAGCGAATGCGTATCCATTGGCGGCGGTGTGAACGGCATTACTCTCGCCGGTGATGCGAACTATATGGAGGATATGTTTTTCT